>CAYNDU010000341.1:0-6684 GCA_964395615.1 uncultured Pirellulaceae bacterium
CAATGTCGTAATTGGACGGGAGAAGGTGTCCTAATTCAAGAAACGACTCACTGTCTTGTCTCGATATGAGACGCTTGTCCCAGGTTGAGATGGTCCGTAACGGGTCAGGCGCCGAAGTTAATCGGCCGAGAAAACCTCTAAACTCTTATTCTATAGGTGGTTAGCGTGTTTCGTGGCGAATTGGCCCGATCAATGGCACGGCCGTTGCGAAACTGTTGGGTCGGAACACGGAACAGGGAAGGGGCTAAGGCACTGAAACGGGGCGGCGACCGATTAACTTATTGTTCGCTAATTCGAGGCGAGCAGGCGCAAGAAGTGAATCCACCGCCTCCGTTCGGTGTCTTTTTTGAGGTCTCCTTATTGTTGGGGCCATTGAGGAACAGGATCACGGTCGTGATCTCAGGCACATCGATCGAGCGGCAAACGCGAGTGGCGAGAGGGGTGGCTCGCCAACGCGGATTGGAAATATCAGGCAGCGTGATCCCGCTGAGGGGGTGCAACGGATCCGGTACGGTCGGTTGCATCCCCCGTTTTTTTGCTTGCCACGCGACCCTTTATTCGACTTGGGCTCGGCGATCGTCGGGCCTGGGTCGTTTTTCTTGGTGGCTGCCGGACGTTTTCGACGCTGCCGGGGCCCGGGTTGGCGGTATGGATGTCGCCTCGAGTCAACGCACGTGGCGTTTTCGCAACCGGCCGGGGCGTGGCGTCCTTTCGGTTGAGGGTCGTGTAAGTCTTTGTGAGAAAGTCGTTTACGTGAATGCTGAAGGGGGAGTTCGAGGTTTCGGCACCGGAGATGCATTAAGGAGAGTCATCACGGATCGGGAGGATAAGACCCAATCCAGCCGGTTGCCAACTCATTGCTCAAGGAGCTGCACCTTGACTCGAACCACACGCAAGACGACGCCCAAGCGAAACACGCCTCGCAATCCTTCTTCGCCTTCAGCGAACGCTCAACGCAAACCCGTTTCGTCGTATCCCGGTCAGTCCAATACGGCCGTGATGGACCACGAGTCCGGCGAGTCCGATCCGGACGAACGGCCGGCTCGGCTCACAGGCAGTCGAACCGACAACACGGACGACCCGGTCCGAATGTACCTGATGCAGATGGGCCGCATTCCGCTGTTGAAGCGGGTTGAGGAAATCGACGCGGCACGTGAAATTGAGCGGACGCGCACTCGATATCGGCACAGTATGTTGGCCACGGACTTCGTCCTGTGCGGTGCGGCTCAGATCCTGAAGCAAGTTCGCGACGGCCAGTTGCGGTTGGACCGGACCGTCGAAGTGTCGGTCACGAACACGGCGGCCAAACGGGACATCATGCGGCGGCTTGGCCCCAATTTAAAGACACTTCAGTTTCTGCTGAAGAAGAACTACCGCGATTATCACATTGCGATCAGCAAGCGGTTCGGGCTGGCCGAGCGACAGGCGGCCTGGCGTCGACTGATCATTCGGCGCAACAAGGCCGTCCGGCTGGTTGAAGAAATGGACTTGCGGACGAACAAGCTACAGCCTCTGTTTGACAAGCTACGAGAGATCTCCGAGCGAATGCAATTGCTCCGTCTTCAGATTCAGGAAGTGGAAACGGAAGGACCGATTCACGGTCGTAGCATTGACGAGTTGAAGGAAGAGCTTCACTGCATGATGCGGATGACGTTCGAGTCGCCGGCCACGTTGCAGCGGCGCATTGAGCAGACCGGTCGTTACCAGGAATCTTATGACGCTGCCAAACGATGTCTTTCCGCAGGAAACTTGCGGCTCGTCGTGTCGATCGCCAAGAAGTACCGCAATCGGGGGCTCAGCTTCCTCGATCTGATCCAGGAAGGAAACACGGGTTTGATGCGAGCGGTTGACAAGTTCGAACATGCTCGTGGCTATAAATTCTCGACCTACGCCACCTGGTGGATTCGCCAGGCAATCACGCGAGCGATCGCCGATCAAAGCCGGACGATTCGCGTCCCGGTTCACATGATCGATACGATGAGTAAAGTTCGCGTGGTGACACGGGACCTGGTGCAGGAGTTGGGACGGGAGCCGACTCCGGAAGAAACGGCCGCGCGGGCCGGCTTGTCATTGGACGATACTCGCTGCATCATGAAGATGTCGCGGCAGCCGCTGTCGCTGGACCAGCCGGTCGGTGACCACGATGACAGCTACTTTGGCGAGTTTCTGGAAGATCATCGCGACGACGATCCGCTCTACGAAACGAACCAACTGGCTCTGAAATCGCGAATTGCCGAAGCGATGGAAGGCTTGAATTACCGCGAGCGAGAGATCTTGAAACTCCGATACGGTCTGGCCGACGGGTACACTTACACCTTGGAAGAGGTTGGCAAGATCTTCTCAGTCACTCGCGAGCGCGTTCGCCAGATCGAATCGAAGGCCGTGCGCAAGCTCCAGCAACCTTACCGAAGTCGTACCCTGGCCGGCTTCCTGGATGGATGCGACGTGCCGCACCTGGAAGATCCGGCCGCCGAAAACGCCTGATGCAATCGTAGGGACCACGCGAAGTGGACCGGGCGGAACGTGGTTTTGCAGCAACCACGTTCCGCCTTTTCTCGTTCTTGTGCCGTGTGAACCCTATTCACCGGATACCGGCGGCCACGAGCAGCCGGTACTCGCGTCCCGGTAGGAGACGGATTTTCGCAGCATGGCCAACAAGGCCCAATCAGTGGCGGCCCAGTCAGTGCGCCGGAGCAAACTTCCAGCCGCGGGCAAGCTTGGAGCGGGGGGCAACGAGAAGTCTCGGTTCGCAGAGGCACCGGCCTCCGGTCGATCGATCTGTGTCGAAGCGACCGTTATCGGGGCAGGTTCAAGTGTTCAATGGCCTGCATAACCGCTAGTGCGGCTCGGGATCGATTCAACACATAGAAGTGGATTCCCGGAACGCCCTCATCGGCCAGACGGACGAGTTGTCCGGCCGCATGTTCCACACCGACCTGAAACTGCCATTCCGGGCTGTCCTTCTGAGCCAGTTTCCGGGCGAATGCTTCGGGCACCTTCGACCCGCAGAGCGCCGTGATGCGTTGAACCTGGGCCAGGTTGGTAACCGGAAGGATGCCGGGGACGAGCGGCGCCGAGATTCCGGCCGCGTCGTACCGTTCGCGGAATCGGAGGAAATCGTCGTTTTCGTAAAACAGCTGTGTGATGACGATGTCAGCGCCGGCTTCGACTTTTCGTTTCAAATTGGCCAGATCGGTCTCCCAATCGGGCGCTTCCTGATGCACTTCCGGATAGGCGGCCACCGCAACGTCCAGGGCGGGGAATTCAGCGCGGATCAGTTCGACAAGTTCGTTGGCATAGCTCAACCCACCGGCGACGGTCTGGAACGACGATTCACCATGTGGTGGGTCGCCGCGCAGTGCGACGATCGCGTCGATGCCTACCGTTCGAGCGTCCTGGAGATAGGCTCGCAGCTGGTCCACCGTTGCACCGACACACGTCAGATGGGACGCGACCGGCAGCCCATGTTCGCGTTTCACCCGGGAGATGATCCTGAGCGTATCCGCTTGCGTCGATCCACCGGCACCGTACGTGCACGTGATGAAGTTGGGTTGCAGGGCCGTGAGTTTCTGGACGTGCCGAAAGAGGGCTGCCTCGCCCTTGCTCGTCTTGGGCGGGTAGAGCTCGAAAGAAAGGCCGACTCGGCGAGTATTATATAGTGATGAAAATGCCATTTGTCGAAGACGCTGATCGTAAGAGGGTGGATTGGTCGGTTCGGTTGCGAGCCGATCGTCGGTGGTGAAATGACTTACTCGGAACCAGGCGTATCACATCGGTCGAGGCCGAACACCGATTCCGTTCGCGTTCAAAGTGCCAGAGGATCGCCACCGATGCGGCGTTCGCTCTGCGTTAAATAATACATGTCATGGATCATCTGGCAATCGCAGGGGCGTTGCCGCACGTTCCGTCGCTTGAACATTCGTTCTTGAGTTGCGATCATCACTTTTGGTGGGAGTTCGGAAATCTGGCCGAATGTGCGCGCATAATTTACAAAGCTCGGCACATTCGTTGTCACGAACCCGTAGAGCATACTGCAGGCACCGATCAGCTTTCCGGTGAAGATGCCCGTATTGATGGCCGTCTTCGCGTAATCGCCCATGATACAGCCGAGGAATTGCATACCGGTCGCCACGCGATGGCCGTGGTAGTCCATATTGACCTCGCCATACGTGTTTTTCAAATCGCTATTGCAGGTTCCCGCACCCAGATTGATCCAGCTGCCCAGATAACTGTGGCCCAGGAACCCGTGATGCTGTTTGTTGGTGAACGACTCGATCACACTCGCTTCGACCTCGCCGCCGATTTTCGACGTGTGGCCGATCGAAACGTGTTCCTTGATCGCTGCGTGTTCAATGACTCGCGTTCGGGCACCAATGTGCATCGGTCCGTTCAGGCAAACAAAAGGGCCGACACGGGCGTCCGCATCGAGCACGATCGGTCCGAGTCGCGTGTCGATGTCCAGCGTTGAGTGGAGTGTCACGGTTTCGTCGGCGAAAACACCATCTGCGACCTCTCGGTATCCACCCTGTTCGATGCGGCGTTGAAGATTGTCCGCCAGAATCTCTCGATTCCAGCGGATCATGTCGTGCGGATATTTCATGAGCGGAAGGGTCTCTTCGCGCCGAGGCACGTTGTCGAGCGATCCGTTGCTGAAGAAATCCGTGATGCCCGTCGTCGTGAGCTGGTCGACCGGTGGATGCTGATCGCAGGGCAGTAACGCAGCGGCAACCGATCCGTCATCCATCACCATTCCCGGCTCGCCCGATTTCAACCAGGCACTTAATGCGTCGATCGAAGTGCCGTGAGGTACCAGCCGGGCGTTGAGCCAGAGAGCGAGGTCGTCCGACTTCTGGAGAGGATTCCGCACCCAGTCATCCGCGCTTTGCAAATGGGGATAGTCATTCTGTTGGATCGCCGCCACGTGTTCTCGAACGATGCCCACTCTTGCAATGCCCGCGTTTACCGCACTCAGATCCTCGACCAGATCGATCAGGCGATAGGATCCGCAGAGCATGCCGTAGGCCGGGCGCCCCAACGTGATTGGATACAGATGAGAAGTTGCCGAGTCTTCAAATAGAATCAGTGCTTGGATCATGATTGTGTTATCGGCACGAAGAGTGGTTGGCCATCCTCGGCTGAAGCGTAGCCCAACGCACCGGTTATGACAAGTTGAATGGGAAACGGGCAGTGAAGGTCGGGCCCGACGATCAAGGCCGATCGTTCCATTCTAACGGTTGAGTCGACGAGCCGAGTTTGAGCGGGTGTCCAACCTGATTCCCGAACGATCCGCGTTCGGCGGGACCGTTCGGCCCGTTGGAATAATCGTTGTAATCGATCTTCCGTTCGAGCAAAGGGATGCGCCCTTTGGCCGTAGGTCGAAGTTCCCGACGGGGCATGACCTACATTTGAACGACATACTGCATACTGCCGGCGCTCGATTCTCCACCAGAATTAAGACTACGGCCATCTGGGCAGGGACAGAACGAACAGTTCACCTACGAAGTTAAATGCATCATGGCGCACCCGGGCATGCTGATTCTGTTGGCCGAGCAATGGCCGCTTGTTGTTAGCAACGGCACATTCCCGGCGATCCTGCTGTGTGCCGGGTTGGCCATCGGACTGGCCCTGGGCCGACTGCGGTACTATCGAAATCCGGTAACGGCCGGTAATTCGCGACAGATGGCCGGCCTGATCTCCCACCTGGTCAAGGGGATCGCCGACGACATGTCGGAGTATCGTTCGGTTGTGCTGAGCGCATCCAAGCTGTTTCGTGACTCACCCTTTGCCGAAGACTCGCAAAAGAGCGAAGATGCCGCCTCGCTGCTCGAGTGCGTTGTTGACGCCAACGAGCAGTTGCAGCAGAGATTGAACGAAGCCGAGGAGGAGTTGCAGGAACAATCGCGTAAGATCTCGAGCTACATGTCTGAAGCCCGTACTGATCCGCTGACCGGACTGCTCAACCGACGTGCCTTCGAGGAAGAACTGAACCGTCGCATGTCGGAGCGGAAACGGCATGAAACCGATTTGTCGGTCATGATGATCGACATCGACCATTTCAAGAAATTCAACGATCGATATGGGCACCAGGCGGGCGACGCTGTCTTGAGACAGGTGGCCGAGCTGTTGTGCGAGACGATGCGGGAATCGGACGTTGTCACACGTTTCGGCGGCGAGGAAATGGCCGTCATTCTGGCTCGGAGTGAGATCAGGGAGGCGTGTCTCGCTGCCAATCGAGCTCGGGAAGCCGTACAACGGGCTCACTTCGTCCACGACGGACGCCCACTTCACGTGACCATCAGTCTGGGAGCGGCAGAGTGCCTGGCCGACGAGTCGAAGCAGCAACTGGTCGAGCGGGCCGATCAAGCCCTCTACGCGGCCAAGCAAACCGGGCGGGACCGGACTTGCTGGCATGATGGGCTCCGGTGTCGAGCGTACGAACCGAACAAGATCGATGGCAATGAAGAGGTAACGGTCGACCTGCCCACTCAACGTGTCGAACGCTCGCCGAGCAGTGGCGCTCGGCGGCCGGGCTCCCGTGACACGCATTCGTTTGCCAGTATCTGTCAGGACCTGCGACAGCGGCTCGACGCAGTTGCAGCTGGTGACTCTCGGCCGTAACCGGCCCCGCAGCCGGGTGCAGGAACGGGCTCGTTTTGGGTGGACGTATTATTCAGCGCGATCTTG
>CAYNDU010000342.1:0-6665 GCA_964395615.1 uncultured Pirellulaceae bacterium
ACCAAACCGCGAATCGCACGCAGCTGCCCGGCGCTGCGCAAGACTCGAAATACCCTCACCTTGCTTCTCTTTGAGTATACGACGCATCTTTGCCGACCGAGCATACGCTATCCTCAATCTCACAGAAGGACGTCCATTTCACATAGGTCAATTCTCGTAAGTCTTCACGAGACGCACACATTGGGCAAGAACTTCAAAGCCACGAGGACGAGAGCAGGAAGCAGGAAGCAGGAAGCAGGAGCAGGAATAGGAGGAGGAGGAGTAGGAGGAGGAGCAGGGTCTCTTAACTCCTGCTCTTGCTCCAAAACACGCAGAATGTCGGGTAGCAATTCTCGAACTCGCGGCTTTCGGATACCGTTGCCCAGTGGGTAAGATAGACACGAGTGAACATCAACGGCACGAGAATACGGGGAGAACGACCATACGTGCGCCAAAGTAATCTCGTTCAGAAAGAAGGGAACCCTATGATGCCTGTTCGACGAGAATCGATATGGTTGTTGATATGCGTCGGGATTGTCGGGTGTTCTATGACCGGCCGAGCGGTGTTCGGCGAGCAACAAAAGAACGTGCTGTTCATTGCGGTTGACGACTTGCGTCCGGAACTCGGATGCTACGGGGACCGTGACGTCATCAGTCCGAACATTGACAAGCTGGCCGCACGCGGAATGGTATTCGATCGCGCCTATTGTCAACAGGCCGTGTGTAATGCGTCACGGGCCAGTCTGCTGACCGGATTGCGCCCGGACACGCTGAAGGTCTGGGACTTGCGAACCGACTTTCGCACGACGCGCCCCAAGTCGGTGACGCTGCCTCAGTGCTTCAAACAACAGGGCTATCACACGGTCGCGATCGGAAAGATCTTTCACAACACGTTGCCCGACCCGGTGTCGTGGAGTGAGCCGAAGTGGAATGTTGAAGGCTACCCCTTTGACCCCGACGCCGTCTATCGGAGTCCGGCGAGCCTGGCGTGGTTGGATCAGCGTCGTCAGACATTGGTCCAACAGGGGGACGCACAACGCCACATTGATCGGTTCGGGAAATGGTATCTGAAAGCGCATGCCACCGAGGCCATCGACGTCGCGGACAATGCCTATTTTGACGGGGCACAGACGGATCATGTGATCGCCCAGTTGGATCGACTCAAGCAAAACGGCAGCCCTTTCTTTCTGGCCATTGGTTATTACCGCCCACATCTGCCTTTCAATGTTCCAAAGCGCTACTGGGACCTCTATCGCCGCGAGTCCATTCGATTGGCGGATCCGGGGACGCTGTCCCCGCAAGCACCCACGATGGCGATCAATACGATGCGCGAGTTGCGGGGCTACGTCGACTTTCGCCAGGCACCACGTCCTGACGAAGGGCCGCTCGACGAATCGCAGGCGCGCTTGTTGAAACACGGATACCTGGCATCCGTCAGCTACATTGATGCTCAGATCGGTCGTCTTTGGCAGGCGCTGGAACAGCGAGAGTTGACCGACAATACGATCGTTGTGTTGTGGGGCGACCACGGTTGGAAGTTGGGCGAGCATCAGAGCTGGTGCAAAATGACGAATTACGAAATCGACACTCGCGTTCCGTTGCTGGTTGTTGCGCCCAATGCAGATCATCCGGGTCGATCGTGCCGGCGCCTGGTCGAATTCGTCGATGTCTATCCTACGTTATGTCAACTGGCGGGCATTGCCGCGCCGGCGGAACTCGAGGGTACGAGTCTGGTTCCTTTGCTGAACAACCCCGATCGACCATGGAAATCGGCGGCGTTCAGCCAGTTTCTGCGGGAGGGGGTCTGGGCGGCGCCTGACGGAGTCGAGTATATGGGCTACGCGGTGCGCACGGAGCGATACCGTTACGTCGAATGGCGACGGTGGGACGATTCTCGCCTGGTGGCCCGTGAACTGTATGATCACCAGGACGATCCGGCTGAGCAGTTGAATCGGATCGATGATCGCCGGCTTGCGGCCACCGTCGAGCGATTGCAGGCCATGCTGATCGCCGGCTGGAAGGACGCTCGACCAAAGGCCGATTGACCGGCACGGCAGTGCAGCCGGCCGAGCAGGCTCGACCGCAGCCTCGTACGAGATCGGCCGCCTGTTTACCGAAAGGACCGTCTCAGGGTCACAAAATCTACGAAGCGATCCAACGAATTCAGTGGTCGCCTTCGATTTGTGTGGCCACCGGTCGTGATCCTCATCGTGACAGACAAGAGTGAAGGAAGCGGCTGCGTGTGGTTGGCGCTTGGGGGGACGGTCAGTCCGAGGGGCAACGGAACATGCGCCGCATGAGTTTCGCGAACTGGTCGATCGTAAGACTGCCATCCGGCGGCTGCCCGGAACCGCCGGCGTCGATTTCGAGCATCAGTCCGTGTGGGTCCACCGCTCGGGCGGCCAGGGCCAAGGGGATCGCCAGCTCCGTGCGACCTGCCGCCTGGCTCGGATTCACGACGACCGGCAGGTGAGTGGACGCGCGCAAGACATCGACAGCACCCAGGTCGAGCGCGTTATGCGTGGTCGTTCCGAAGGTGCGGACGCCCTGCTCGCAGAGAACGATCTGTTGGTTCCCGGCCGACATAATACACTCGGCTGCTGCCAATAGTTGTTCAATCGTCGAGGCCGGGCCGCGAGTGAGAACGACCGGCAGGTTGACCGATCCAACTTCGGTGAGAAGCCCAACGTGTTGCATGTTTTGGCCACCGACGATGAGTCCGTCAACCGATTCGGCCGCCATGGCGATATCGGCGGACGAGGTCACCTCGACGATCGCAGGAAGATCGTAGTCTCGAGCCACGGTGGCGAGTGTGGAAAGCAAGTGCCGGTCGAGCCCCGACAGTTGATTATGGGCCGCCAATGGTGACCGGCATCCTCCGAACAGGATTCGAGCACCGCATTCTTTCGCGTGGCGGGCACACCGGCGAATCTGTTCAACCGATTCGACTTGCCGAGGTCCGGCGAGCACAATCAGTGCGTCGCTGCCGATCGGCACGCCTCCCAGGTAAATCAACGACCGCTTGCCGGGGTCGTGTCGGCCGGCCGGCACGACAGAGGAACCTGCTGTTTCCACCTCTGAATCCGACAGAGGGTCGACTCCCACCTCTGACCCGGAAGACTCGTCCTCAGCCCGCGCCGTGGACACCAGTGCTTCGATGGCGGGCGCCGTACGCTCACGATGAGCTGCCGGATAGCTTCCGAGTATCTTCAGAAAACTGGTGGACGCACGCAGCTCATTCAATGCTCGCTGAAAGACCTCCGAGTCCCGGTTGCCCTCGACATCGACGTAGAAGAGGTACTCAAACCGTGAACTCCGCTTTGGCCGCGATTCAAGTCGAGTCATGTTCACACCGTGGCGGTCGAGCACGACGAGGGCCTTGAGAAGAGCTCCGCTCTCATCCGCTGTGGCCATGATCAAGGAGGTTTTTGCAGGAACGCGCGGATCGATCTTGACCGATCGTGGGCCGACGATGACAAACCGAGTGAAATTATCGCTTTGGTCGGCAATGTCGCGGGCCAGGACGACGAGATCGTATTGGCGAGCCGCTTCTTCACTGGCGATCGCTGCCTGGGACAGGTCTTGATCCTCCTTGATATTGCGAGCTGCCGTGGCCGTGTCGGTCACCGGCTCGCGCTGGCAGTTCTGAAGTTGGGACAGGAACCGAGTGCACTGTGCCAACGCCTGCCATTGCGATAGCACTCGGCGAATCTTTGTCAACGGAACCTGCTCGATCGCCAACAGGCAGTGCCGGATTTGAAACACATGTTCCCCGATGACACTCAAACGCGTGCGCAACAGTTCGTCATAGACTTCGTTAATGCCTCCGGCTGTCGTGTTTTCAAACGGCAGAAGACCGTAGTCTTCATGTCCCTCTTCCACGGCCTGAACCACGTCCGAAAACGCGGGGTAGCCGGTGAACACGGCCTGACTCTGTTCGGCGAAAAACTCGCCGGCAGCCTGATGACTGAAATTGCCCGATATGCCCTGAAAGGCCACTCGGCAGGATTCGGGCTTTTCGTCCGGGTTGCGATTCTTCTGGAGAAACAACTGTTGCCATCGTACCGAGTCATCAATGATCTCGTGAAAGATCTTGGTGACCGTATGGGCGTCGAGTCCCATTTGGCGGCCCGTGCCGATGAGGCGACCCAGTAAGTCCTCTTCACGCTGGGCATCGCGGAGGATCAGGTTCTCCTGCTCCTTGAGTTGGATCACGTCACGGACGAGCTGACGCCGGCGCGCCAAGAGCCGCAGAATGTCGTCGTCAATGCCGTTGATATCCTCGCGGAATCCCGTCAGATCCATGAGAGATCCTGAAATGGAGTTTCTAAACGTCGCACAACAGGGCTGCCTGCACGAGCCCTTCGAGGGGATCTCGCGTCGGAATGAACTCGTGGCCCACGTATCCGCCGTATCCGGATTCGAGGAGCGCTTTCATGCACGCGGGAAAGTTGATTTCCTGATCGGAATCCAGTTCCGCTCGGCCCGGATTGCCCGCCGTGTGCACATGGCCGATCAGCTCGGCATACTGCTTGATGCGGCGAATCAGATCGCCATCCATGATCTGCACATGATAGATGTCGAATAATAACTTGACTCGCTTCGAACCGACTCGCGATACAATATCCGCCACATAATCGAGGTGGTCGCCCTGGTAGCCGGGATGCCCCTTCATCGGGTGCGACGTGTCACGAGTATTAAGCATCTCGATACAGATCGTCACCTTCTTCTTCTCGGCGTGTGAGGCTAGTTTCTTCAAGCCCATCACGCAATGGTCGGCACCCTCGTCCAACGGAATCACACCGCTCTTGGGATCTTCCGCATCCCGATACTTGAAGCCGTTGAAAGCGATCACGTTGGGAAAACCGGCCTCCGAAGTCGCGTCAATCGCCTGCTTCGTCCGGCTGATCACCTCGTCGTGATACTTGACGTTGTTCAGCCCCTTGACGAACGGAGCGCCCGGCATGCCGTTCGGTGTGATCGCGCAGATCAACCCGTTCTGTTGCAGTATCGGAAAATCAACGGGGTCGACCAATTCGATGCTCCGACACCCGAGCATCTTCGCGATTTGGGCCTGCTTTGCAAGGTCCCATTTCTCGCCCGCGTCGTGGAAACACCAGTAGGCGATCGACTGACGAATGTTGTTCTTGCTGATAATCGGTTTGCCGGTCTGCGCAGCCCCAGGCCTGGCCCATGCGTGCAACCAACCTGCGGCTGTGACGCCGGCGGCTGTGGTGATCAGAGAGCGACGGGTCACGCCGCGCGGGCTGTTCGGTGAACGTGTCTGCATGGTATTCCACTCCAGGGCCCATAGGGACGATAAGAGATTAGGGACGATTGCCGGCAATTCCAGACATCGAGCGGGCTTTCGAAGAGCAAGGGCCGTTGTGCTTCCTGCCACGCCGCCGTGCCCAACCCGATTGACAACTCATCCTAATTTCGACCGGCTCACGTAACAAGTTTACCGAGAATCCCACCGGCCGCGTAGGTGCGGCCGCAAGAGTCGTGGGCCCAAGAGTGGTCGCCCCGAGGCCGGTGGCCCCGAGGAAGGCATCTTGCTCGAACCGTGTCGCCCCGATCGATCCAAGCGACTTGCCTGTCTTTGCCCCGCTTCAGAAACGTCCACTGCTTTCATTGGCCGACGGATTGAATTATTCTTGGTGGTCTGTGTTCTTGACCCGATTTCACGGGGTTCTTTGCCGCGACAACAGGAGATGAATGACCATGAATCAACGCTTCGTACGAATTATCTTGGCCCCGTTCTTGGCGATCGGTGTTGCGTTTGTCGTGGCCAATGCCGGCGAATACCTGACCGGAATCCAATGGGCCGAACCACCGGTGGTTCAACCGGGTGAGGCGGGAAGCCCCCCTTCCGATGCGGTCGTGCTGTTCGATGGCAAGGACATGTCGCAATGGGAGAACGGCGATCGATGGACCGTCCAGGACGGGTATGCCGTCTCAAAGGGTGGACCGATCCAAAGTAAGGCCGAGTTTGGCGACTGCCAGGTCCATCTGGAATGGTCGGCTTCCGAGAAGGTCACGGGATCGGGACAAGGACGGAGCAACAGCGGCGTCTTTCTGATGGGCACGTACGAAGTGCAGGTGCTCGACTCCTACCAGAATGAGACCTATTTCGATGGCCAATGCGGAGCCATCTACAAGCAACATCCTCCACTTGTCAACGTTTGCAGGAAGCCAGGTGAATGGAACTCATATGACATTCTCTGGACGGCGCCGCGATTTCAAGAAGGTAAATTGGTCAGCCCGGCCTACATTACCGTTATCCAAAATGGCGTTGTCGTACAAAACCATTTTGAATTGCTCGGAGATACGCCCTTCAACCGGCCACCGGAATATAAGCCGACGGCCAATCCCGATAAGGGACCGTTGGGTCTCCAGTACCACGGAAACTCTGTGCGATTTCGAAACATCTGGGTACGCGAGATCAAGGAACTCAAGAAAGAACGCATGCACGAGCCGAAAGTGGTTGAGCACAAGAAGAAGGCCAAACACTAGACGCACTCGCCGGACGGAGCCCGCGGTCGCGGGCCCCGAGGGGGTGCAGGAACGGGCTCGCGTAGCGGTTGGGCTGAGCAAGGTGTTCACTGGAGATTTCAACAGTCGGTGGTAGGGGACTCGCGCCGTATAACTCGGTAAGCCGTATAACTCGGTCATTTGCCAAAGGC
>CAYNDU010000343.1:0-6659 GCA_964395615.1 uncultured Pirellulaceae bacterium
GACTGCCCATACCACCGACTGTTGGAATCTCCAGTGAACACCTTGCTCAGCCCAACCGCTACGGAAGCTCGTTCCTGCACCCAAAGGGCCGTGAACGGCTACGTTCCGGTTTACCGCTCGACTTGAGGATGTTACGTTAGTCTTGGCCCAGGTTGGTTTGTATGTTCCTCGCCGGAGTGGTTGAAATGACTAAGAAGCGAACGAAGTCCCGCGTCGTTTGGTGGACAGGTTGCCTGACGTTGTCGCTGACATTGATGCTCGGCTGCGAATCCGACAGCCCGGTAGCCGAGTCGAATGGCGGGGCATCGGCGCCGCAACCGCCTGGCCCGCCCGTTCCACCCGCGTTGGTCCAGGATAATAGCCAACCTGGTGTCTCAGAACAGCGTCCCGCCGATAATCGTTCGTCGAGTGGTGAGAGCGGTGGCCGGCGCGGCGGAGGTCCTCCCGGCAACCCAATCGGCGCAGGGGCCGGGATGGGTGGCGACGGCGGCTCGAGTGAACCCGCCGATGCAGGTACCGGGCGCCGAGGCGGCGGCCCTCCTGGGAATCCGATCGGAGCGGGCGCCGGATTGGCGGGCGGCGATCCGACGGATGGTCCGGCCGGCTCGGGAGCAGCTCCCGGTCGCCGCGATGGAGGCCCACCTGGTAACCCGAGAGGTGCCGGCGCTGGATTGGCGGGAGGAAATGACTCGGGAGGTGCCGGCGGGGGAACGGCAAGCCTCGGAGCGCCCGATGATGACGATGATGGTGGAGGAGGTGTTGGGGATGGGGACGCCGGAGGAAGCAGCGCCTCGTTGATGGCGCCCGGCGGAGATGACGAAGGGGGGGCCGGCGGTGCCGGCGCCAGCCTGGGCGCACCCGGCACGGGCGGATCGCCGGCTCGATCGGGAAACCGTAACACGGGCCCCAGGATGCCCCGCGTCAAGTTGTCCGCGGGGGTCGCGCTGCCCCAGTCCTTGCCGACCGGAACGGCCATGGGATTCAGCGTCGATTACGCATTCGAGACGGGGACGCCACCGCGAAATGTACGTTTTCTATGGGTCATCCAGCCGAGCAAGGGAAAGGCGATCGAGAAGGCGATCCGACCCCGATCCAAGGGCACCCAACGCACATTTGCAAAAGATTCCAAGCCTGAGCAAGGGCCCTTCGAGTGTTACTTTGCCGCAGTGGTTAATGGAAAGAAGGTTCCCATCTCGGCCAAGGTGCAGCTGCAGTCCCCCTAGGAGCCCCTATCGAGCCCATGGATCCTACGCCGTTCAGCCGTAGGTGGTCGACTCGAGGGGTTGTGAAGCGGACCAACGACCGCCCGACGGCGACAGACCTTGGCGAACGGGCCCGTTCCCGAGGGGAGCTTCGATCGAGGGGCTGTGGAAGGTCAAAACACGTACGGCCCGCCGCAAATCGCAGCGGGCCGTACCGATTTCGGCTCATGGCATCATCGTGAGGCACATCGGTTGAACCGATGTTTCGCCCAACGGCGATCACGACGTGTATGGTCGCACGCTCACTGAACGTCCTGAATGATGCAATGACTGTGGGTGACAATGGCTCCGTCTTCGGCGTACGCGACAACCGAAATACTTCGGAAGCACTTGAGCACTTCCAATACGTCCTGGACTTGTTCAGCGATACCGCCGACAGGGCCGCCCGGCTGGGTGCTGGTATTGAATTGGCCGGACAACTGCATGCCGTAGGTGATCCAGGGGTCAATTGCCTCCAAGATACCTGCGAAGTTCAAGTAGGTCGCCGCAGCCAAAGGTCGGTTGACGTCGGCCAACGGGCCCGTTCCCTGGAGCGCGTTGTCTTCGAGCAAACGCCGAGTAAATCGTGGCATCAGGGATAATCCCACGAAATCATCGGACAGGCCACCGTTTGGCGCGATTTGAGCGTCCAGGCCCGTCTCGGCGGGCAGGGAATAGTAGTAAATCGTCCCAGCACCGACCTCGCGAGTCTGCGGCCGAGCGAGTTTGATCGGGGGGATTTCGTCAGGAAAGAAATCCTTCAGATCGCCCGTCGAGGCTTCGTGAAGTGTATCGAGGGTTTCCTGGAGGATATCAAAGTAATCCGAGAAGGCCGATTTCAACGCCTCGGCATCACTCACGCCGGCCACAATCCCAAACTCGAACATTGGTAGCGGGTTGTCCGACGGAGGCATCATCTGGTGCCACGCGATGCTGGTTGATTTGGCATCGAGGACGAGGGCCGACTGGCCGTCGGCCAGCGCTGGGATCAGCTTGTCACGGGTCACCGTTCCGGCTCGTTCGAACAAAGGTTTCAGCGTTTCTCGCAACTTCTGATATCCGGCTTTTTCGTCCGGCCCCACGTTCTGTAACCCGAATTGCTCGGCGTAATAGACAATTCGGCCAATACCGGTCGCGATCTCGTCATACGTCTCTGGATCCGATTTTTCTCGCGCCGCAAAGAACGCCAGAGGGTTGCCGCCCAAGTGGCTGAGAATCGAGAGGTTTTTGGATGGGTCCAGCAGGCTTTCGGTCGACCAGCGGTACCCAAAGGACTCGAAGCCATCGTCGGTAAGGTAACTGTACCCAGACATGGCCGACTGCTCTGGAGCCTTCTGCTTGACATATTCGGCGAACTTGTCGACGTCGGCCATCATTTCGTCTTGCAGGTCAATGGAAATCGGGGCCATCGGCAGCAGGCCCTTGATCATGCTTCTGAACTGGTCCACTTGACGCTCGACCGAGCCGACTAATTGCATGAATTCAGCGCTTACAAAACTGACACCGGTCAGCCGCTTGCCGCCCGCCTGAACGATCGGCGCCATTTCGGGACGATCGGCCAGTAGATCGCCCTGCCCCAAAGAAGCAAGGTTCTTGTTGTCCTTGCCGATCGAAAGGAGCACGTAGTCCCCGGTCCGGCCGATCGATATGACGAAGGTCATTGCGGACACCTTGTCGATGATCGGCTGTAGCTTCTCCTGGTCAATGTCCCCTGCCTGAGCCATGATCATCGGCCATGGGAGCATGGTGCCGTCGAGCCTGAGGGTGAGGAATTTTCCGCCGGCAAGGGTCTCTTCCGAGATTTTCTCGGCCAACTGCGGGTTTTTCCCGAGGATTCCCTTGGCGAGTGCGGCTAATCGCTGGAGTTGGCCGTCGGCCCGTTGCGCGTCGGTCACGCGAAAACCGATGACCGAATTTGGAATCTCCATCACAAGGCCATCGGCTGTCAGCACTTCCAGGATTTTGCCCAGCTGGTACTCCTGCAGTTTGTGCATCTCGCCGGCCGCCATCGCCTCGAATTGGGCCGCCTGGTTGGCCGAGTTGATGTCGCTAAACAACTGCATTGCCGGTCCGAAACTGCTATCGCCATAGAAAAACACCTCATTTGACACTGCGTCCTGTAGCAGCGCGACCAGATCCTGATTCTCCGGGCTCTGCAACGCCTGTTTAAAGGCCGCAATTTGGGGGTCTTGAGGGTTTTCCCATTGCGACATGGCCATAAAAAGGCCCATCTGAACCGCAGGGATCTCCTTGAGTTTGGCGATGGCCCGACTGTTGGCGACTTTGGAGTAGATTTCGCCGAGCCGCATGCTGGAAACAAAGAACGCCGCATCTCCCGGCACGAGTTTCAGTGCCGTGGTCTCTTTGACCGATTGGGCCTGAGCCGGTTGGACCATCAAGCCGAAAGCACTGGCTACCAGGGCAGCCAGAATTACGAGTCGATACCCTGTCATCAAACGAAAGCGGGACATGCTTAATTCTCCCCAATCAAAGGTTGTCTGTCGAACGCCGGGCAGTGTTTGTCCTCAACACTCAAGGCCATACAAGCAATACTCGCCGCGCGACACGTTGGTTTCACCGGTCGTCTACCGGTGGCCCTATTGTTTGGTTCCGTCACGCGATTGTAAAGGCGGGGGCGGTCCTGTGTTGGTGCCCAGCGGGCACATCGAGCCATTCGAGCCCCGATGAATGGGGGCGCAGCCGATCCGCGCCGTCGGTGATTCGAGGGACTCGTCGCGCGAGCGGCTCGCTGGTGCTCACCGCCGACCGTATTTCATGGCCTTCGGTGTGACGTCCATGCAGAGGGCGCTCGTCATGCCGGACGTCCGGAGCGTGCCGGTTGACCGTTTGGGGCAAGCTGTGAGATCACTGCGGCGGCCCGATTCGCACATCGCGAAACCAGACTCGTTCGCTGTGATTCTGCAGGCCGATAAACCCTTCGACAAGGCGCCGTCGAAGTTCGGGAACGGCCGCGGCGTCCGCGTCAATCACAGGTCGGCCGTTGTGCCACACTTGATAATGATATCCCCGGCAATTGATTTCCAGGGCGTTCCAGAGGCCTGCCGGGTGCGCCGTGCCGGGAATCGCCGGCTCGACCGCGTACAAGCTTCCCGCAAACTGGTAGGCCTTGAGGTTCTTGTACCGAGCTGCTGCGTCGTCGAGGATCTGTACCTCGATGCCCGCGTCTTGTCCATGATGGTTTCCGTCGGGAGGGACTCGAATATAGACGCCCGAATTCCCGCCCGGCTTGACCCGGTACTCCAATCGCAGATTAAAGTCACCAAACGACCGGCGCGTTCGTAGCCACGGACCCTTTTGGCCCGTACAGACGAGCAGACCATCTTCAACCGTCCAGCACTTGTCCGCCGACGCTCCGGCCCCCTCCCAATGTTCAAGGGAACGCCCCCCGAAAAGAGCAACGTAGTTCTTCTCGTGAAACTGAATCTGACGAAATCGAACCGATGTCCCGAGCGGGCCATCAACACCCAGTACAAACGTTCCCGGCTCCCGGATTGTGGAGTGGATCGTTGTCCCGGGTCGGCCGTCGATGAAGATCATGGTCCGTTTGCGGTCGACGTCCAACCTGACGTTGTGCCAATGATCGACGTCCGGCCGAATCGCTGAGGATTGCGGCAATCGGACAAACGACCCGCACAGCGGCCCACGGGGGCCGCCGAGCCGAGCGTTGTAGTAGACGATCGGGCGAGCGCCGGCGCCGTGCACGCGGTACTGGAAGCTGGCGGAAAATGCGCCCCATCGAAAGTTCTGATAGACGGCTCGCGTTCGTCCCTCGAGGACCAGCTGATCCGATTCGACGCGTAGGGTCCCCCACAGAGCAGCCCATGCACGACTGTCACAGGAACGCGTGATATCATCCGTTGCGTCGTGAGCCGGCATTCCGGCCGGGCCGCCGTCTGTCCTGTTTTGATTCGTCTGGCTTGGCGAACGTGACGGAGGGGCCGCATCAACGGGTCGTGTGGCGAACAAGAGTGAAGCCATGATGAGCCGAATCAATGCACACGCCGGCATTCCGGTATGGGCCGGGCTGCGTTTCGCCTGCGTGGACGACCGCGAAGTTGGAAGACTCACCATGTAGCATGACTCTTTAGAGTGGGAAGGAACCGACGAGAAAAATGCCCGTTCATGCAGTGTCGATGTGGGGTCACTGGCCTCGAGTTACAACGGTTCCAGTGATGCTCAACACGGGCCTTGCCGTCGCTCAATTCTGATGTGAGAACTTGCCTAATCTCCGCATGTCTGGCCGGCAGCCAGTTGGGTGCCTGCCCCCGCACACCGTTTGACCATCGTCACTTCATTGCCCCGATTGTTGAACTCCACTTCATCCATGAAAGTCTTCATCAACACCAGCCCACGCCCCTGCCCTTCCCGCAGAGTGGTCGGATCGCAGGCGGCCGGAACCGTTGATATGTCAAATCCTTGTCCCTCGTCCCGTACGACAAATCGTGCCGAATCGAGAGCAATACGAGCGTTAACGTGCGTGGCACGATCGCAGAAGGGCGATTCGCTCTTGCGCTGCTCAACCAGTTTCGACGCCTCGCCGCATCGGACTCGTTCGCGTGCCTCCTGCGCCTCGGGAATGCTGAGTTCGAGGTTTCCGATTAATACGGCGTTCAGCAGTGCTTCCTCGAGCGCTATTCCCGCGTGCATGCGCGTGGTCGCGTCACAGCAGTGCATGGCAGCGAGCATTTGTTGGACCAGGTCGACGAGGGGAGGTACCAGCATCGGGTCACTGTCCAGAGCAAACGAGTACTCGACACCGTCCAGACAACCGATCAATCGAGAATAACTTCGGTCAGCTCGTGACAGGTCAAGTACCTGCTCCACGGTTTCTCGCAGCTTTGCGGCGAGCTTGTCCTTGGGAACGTAACTCGTCGCACCTTCGCGAAGGGCCTCGACGGCCAACTCCTCGCTGCCGTGCCCGGTGATCAGGATCACCGGTAGGTCCGGGAAGTGCGTGTGCACATTGTGCACCAATTCCATCCCATCCATCTGGGGCATTTTCATGTCCGTGATGACGACATCCGGCATCGACAGGGAGATCTTGTCCAAAGCCTCGGTTCCGTCACCGGCAAATTCTACCAACCAGTCCAGGTCGTCGGGTAAGAGCCCTGCGACCAAGCGGCGGTCCACTTCGGAATCATCGACGACCAGTATAACGGGCATGCTCGACCCCCTTCTGGTGCTGCGACGGCCTCCATCGACCCGGTGCAATGGGCTGACTTCTACCCCCGTCCATCGCCTCGCGCTCGCTGCAAACGCCGTCGATCCGGTTGCGAACGTCCGACCCGTCGATCCCAAAAATCGCGGGTGCGTGCGTGGCGACGGGCCGAGCGAAAAAACGTCGCGTCAGCCCCGCAGGGCACTTTCGGAATATCCCGCGCCACAACCGTTGAACAT
>CAYNDU010000344.1:0-6625 GCA_964395615.1 uncultured Pirellulaceae bacterium
TCGCGGCCCAGCGCACCACTCCCAACAGACATGACACCCCCAAGCTCGGGGCCCCCCCCACCCAAAAAAAAAAAACGGCTGCCCGCTCGGCCCACCCCAAATCGACCAACCCCAACCCAAATCGGTACTCGAGCCCCGGACGCAAACGTCATGCTGCGATCCGGCGAGCACCACCGCCATCGAGTGTCAATGGCGTCGGGTGTCAGTGGCGACGGGTCAGGATTTTGCCTGATTCCGAACCCGGCGTCAAGCAGAAGCCGGGCATAAAATGAGAAAAATAGAAAAAATAGGTACAATCGAATCGCCGGTCACGGACGATCAGCTGGGCGGGCCGCAGGTTACCGACTGAGCAGGTAGAGGTCGGTCTTGGTCCTCACGATCAGGCCCTTTCGGCAGACGGCCGGTGACGCCATACACCCCGCGTCCAATTGATTCTGGGCGAGAATGGTCGGTTTCTCGGCCGCTTTGAGCACGGTGGCAACACCCGCTTCGTTAAAGAGATAGATGCGTCCCTCGACCAGCAGTGGGGATGCCGAATAGTTGCCTGGGATCCTTTTCTCCCAGACCTTCTCGCCCGTCTCGGCGCGAAAGCAGGCGGCCGTGCCTCGATCGTGAATACCAAAGATCCAATCACCGTAGAGCAGATGGGACGGTTTCGACCCGATCCCTTTGCGCTCGACCCAGGCCACGTGCGAATCGGTGACATCGCCCGTTCCGGTTGGGCGAACGGCAAACAGCTGAGCTTTGCTGAAACCGCTGTTGATATACACCAGGCCATGGCCAAAAAGGGGCCGCGCGGTCGCCGAGTGATTGTCGTAGCCGATTCGCCAGATTTCCCGACCGGTTCTTGGATCGTAGCTGATCGCCGCTTTTGCGGCGGGGCTGATCAGTTGCCAGCTGCCGTCCACTTGAATCACCGCGGGCGTGCAAAAGGCTTTCTTGAAGTCGCCGTCATCGGTTTCATAATCGATATCTCGCTGTTGTTTCCAGATCGTCTTGCCGGTCGTCTTGTCGAGTGCCACCACATACTGATAGTCGTACCCATCGAAGTTCAGAATGAGCCGGTCTTCGAAAAGGATGGGCGACGAACCCGGCCCGCGCCAGTGGTTGCACGGCAAGTCACGGCGCTGCCACAAGACCTTTCCCGAGGATGTCGCCAGGCAGGCCGTTCCGTAACTGCCGAAACTGACGTAAACGCGTCCCTGTTCGATGACCGGAGTGGGAGAAGCGTAGCTGTTGGTCAGGTGGATCTCGCGCGGTTGCTTGACGTCAAACAGGTGGATATCGTGGCGAATCTTGCCCGTTTCCTTATCGACGCAGACGGCGAACATCTTCTTGCCGTCGGTTGTTGCGGTCGTCAGCCAAATCTGATCATCCCAAACGACGGGAGACGACCAGCCTCGATCGTGAATGGGCGTCTTCCAAACGACGTTTTCGGTCTCACTCCAGTGAAGCGGCAGACCTGTTTGTAATGATATTCCGTCACCCGTCGGACCACGAAACTCGGGCCACTGCTCTGCCCCCGAGGTCGGTGAAAAGACGAACATCCAGAGAGCCATGGCCAGAGGCCGATAAACGTTACGCATAAACAAACCTGAATGATCCCAAAAGGAACTAGGCGGAGGGGGTTGGTTTCTCGGGTGGCTCGTTGCGACAAGCCCAGGTCACGCGTCCCAACAGGCGGAAGTACATAAACATCATCACGCTGGTAACCACGCACAGGAAAATGGCCATGACGCGATTATCGGCGGCAGTGGAGGCAACCAAGATTGCCCACAACAGCCCCATACCGGCCGTGATGAAGTAAAATGTGATCCACATCAGGCCATGTTCCTGGAGCGTCCGAAGAATCACCGACGAAAAGGGGGACGCCATCGACGCCGACTCGAGTAGCGACAACTGCACGAGCGGGTAGAGCGCATAGAAACTCAATCCGCCGCAAATCGCGTACATCGTCGCCGGCGCTCCCAATAGCGTCGCGACCCACGCGATCACCATTCCAGGCGTCAGGGAATAGAAGACGGCGATGACAATCACCAGGCAATCGGACATCCACTCGAACAAGTTGAATTCCGGCCAGCTTGTGATCTTGTCCCGCCCGTTTGACGAGTCCTCGATGATCGCCAGGCAGCTGGTCCCAATAAAAGGCCCCGCGAGGCTCAGCAGTCCGAAATCGATGAACAGAAGAAAGATCGCGCCAAACTGCCCGATGCCACTTCCGTTAGCCAGCTCAATGATCCAGAGAGCCAACTGGCTGATCACGGTCAGCAAGACGGCAGCTCCCAGCAGGCGTGAGAGCGCGAACGGATCGAGCAGAAACTGAAACAACCCGGTCCACAGAGGATGATCGGGCACATCGGGGTCACGATGCTCCGCATCGGCCCGTTCTTCCGCTTCCTTCAAAACGTCTTCGGATAGCTTCTTGGTAAGCGACGCGGCCTGGTCCTTGAATACGCCCGGAACCTCGGCTTCACTCAACGTGTATTGATCCTCGGCGTATTCGTCTTCGTTGACCCGCGACACACGGCGAGGCTTCGGTCGAGGTCGCTCGATCGGCACATCCGTGTAACAATCGGGGCAGATCTTCTTGGTTCCGATCTCGGCGTCGGTAGCGTAAACACGGCTGTCGCAGACCGGGCAACTGACCGCAAACGTCTTCTCCTCTTTCGTCGCTGCTTCGTCCGAGGCGCGCCGTCGAGTCTCCGCGCGAGCCGCTTTCCGCACCGACTCTTCCGAGTCGTCCTCCGACTCGTCCAGGAGACTGGCCAATCCCTCGGGCAATGCCTGTCCATGAGTGACCTCGACCGGCTCACTCAACCGCAACTCGTCGCGCTCGTCGGCCGGGGATCCGTCGGCCGGGGATTCGTCGGCCGGGGAATCCGGCGGGAGCGAGCCCGATTCAGAGGGGATCGGAGGGTCTTTCGGGGCCGGGGAGCGAGGGGGCGACTTTTTCGCCGAGACGGTTACCGCGACCGACTCGAGGCAGTCGGGGCAGACCAGCTGCTGCCCGACTTGATCGTGCGTGGCATAGAGTCGAGTTCCGCAGCAGGGGCAGAGGACCAGGATATGATCGAATCCGGTGGCTCCCTCCGCCGGGGCCCCGGACGTCGCTGGCCCGGCAGCGGCACCACCGTTTCCAGAAGGCTGGCCGGGCACTTTCATCTGCTTGCCGCATTCGGGGCACGCTCGCCTCCGGCCGGCATCGCCGATCTGTGCCGAAAGAGCGGCCCCGCATTGGGGACACGTGTAACCAACGGTCGAATCGCCAGACTGTGACACGCTTTCGCCTCCCCATCATTCGAGCGTCGCCTCGCGATCCGCCGAAATCGCCGCGGTCGCCGGAATGGCACTCGCGCCAAGTTTCGCTCAACGCGTCCCAGACTCTCCCGGCTATTCCATGACCTGCGTCTCACGATTCGAGGCCAGCTCGCTGGCCTGGCCTTCGTACTTCTTGGTCAGATCCTGGATCTCCTCCTTTAGCTGGTCGCGCTGATCTTCACTGAACTCCTTCTTCTTTTCGGCTTGCTCCGCTGCCTTGTTTGCATCGCGCCGTATGTTGCGGATCGCCGTCTTCGCTTCCTCAGCCAGCTTCTTGATCCGAGCCACCATTTTCTTGCGTTGTTCGGTGGAGAGGGGTGGAATATTGATTCGGATCAGCCGCCCGTCATCCTGGGGGTTGAAGCCCAGATCGCTGGCAATGATCGCCTTTTCGATGTCCTTGATCGTGCTCGGATCATAAGGTCGGATGACGATCTGCGTCGGCTCGGGCGCTCCGACCGATGCCAATTGCTTGATCGGTGTGGCCGAACCGTAGACCTCCACTCGCAACGAGTCGACGAGCCCCGGGTTCGCACGACCCGTCCGTATACCGGCCAGGCTGCTCTTGAGCACGCCGACGGCCTTTTCCATACGGTCGTCCACATCCAGCAAAATGTCGTCGGAAGACATCTTCCACTTCCTCGCTTAAATTTGGTTTTGGCGCGTTATGCAGATCCGAGTCCGTCGACCCGTCCGAACACTATCTGGCACGTCACGTATGACGGATGCAGGAATCACGTGCCCGATTAACTCGACCAGACACTCCCCGGGCGGGTCAGACACATTTGGCATGCAGGACCCTGCCCCCAATGTACACAGGTTCATGGATGAATTCCATGAGCTCCGGGAACCGGCAGGCCATAACCAGGGTCAAAACGTGGCACCCTGGTCGACTCGATCGCAAGGGCCGCCTTCCGGACCGGCACCATTCCGATGGATCCAAGACGAACCGTCAAGAAGTCGACGCTCTACGACGGCTCGGCGTCGACGCTCTACGACGGCTCACTGCCGGGCGTTCCCTCGTCGGCCGTTGGACCGACGAGCGTTCCAACACTCTCTCCCTGGACGGCCCGTTGGATGTTACCGTCTTTCTTGTAGTTGAAGACCAGGATCGGCATCGCGTGCTCCATGCAATGCGCGATGGCCGTACTGTCCATAAACCGCAGGTTCTGTTGACGCACGGCCTGGTAGTCAAGTCGGTCATAGAATACGGCGTGCGGGTTCTTCTCGGGATCGTCGCTGTAGACACCGTCGACACGTGTCGCTTTGAGCAGCGCGTCGGCACCGAGCTCCAGGGCCCGCATGGCCGCCGCCGTGTCGGTCGTCACGAACGGTCCCCCCGTACCTGCCGCCAGAATAATGACTCGCCCCTTGCACAGGTGCGATCGGGCGCGACGCCGAATGTACGGTTCAGCGACACTGTCCATGCGAATCGCGGACATCAACCGGGTCTCACAGCCAAACGACTCCAAGGCGTCTTGGAGCGCCAGTCCATTGATCACCGTCGCCAGCATTCCCATGTAATGGGCCGTCGCCTCCTGAATGCCCGTATTCTGATCGGTGAAATGGGCGCCGCGAAGAATGTTTCCGCCGCCAATCACCACCGCGATGCCACAGCCGGTCGCGTGAGCCTGGTGGATCTGTCGTCCAATATCGACGACCTCATCCATGGAAATGCCCCGCTCGCCGGGCGATGTGAAGCTCTCGCCCGACAGCTTTAGCAATACGCGGTCGAATCGCCGCGAGCCGGTCCGATCGATGGGTTCGTTCACCGGGTGCTCCTGATCCGTATCCGTGAGAAAGCAACGCTCATTCGGGCGGTCCACAACGGGGCCCGAAAAACGGGCCGTGGGGCTGGGCAGGGCAGACTCAGTCTCGGCCCAACTCCCAGTGCACGAAACGGACGAGTTTCATTCCCTGAGACGCCGCGTACTTGGCGACCGTCAGCTTGTTCTCCTTGACGAACGGCTGCTCACTAAGAACCCGCTCCGCAAAGAAATTCCGGAGTCGACCCTCGACCATCTTGTCGACGATGGCCTCAGGCTTGCCCTCGCTCAACGCCGCATCCCGCAAGATGTCCCGCTCCTTGTCCACGATGGCCGGGTCAAGTTCTTCGACAGTCAACGCATCGGGGCGCATGGCGGCTACGTGCATGCATACATCCTTCGCCGCTTCATCCGTGCCACCCTCTACGGCGAGTAACACACCAGCGACCGTGCCTGCGTTGTGACTGTACCCGCCGCAGTTACCATCTAAACGCGCGATACGGCCCACATTGAACACTTCGCGAATGCGATTGAACAAGTCGAGCTTCTGCTCGTTGAGCGTCACACCCGGCTTACTGGGCGAAGCCTGAGATAGCAATTCTTCAGCCGTCTCAGCACCCGGTCCCGTCGCCAACTGCTCTGCCAGGTCCTGCGCCAACTGAATGAAATCCTCGTTTGTCGTTACCGGGGCACTCTCGCACTTGAGCTCAACCATCGCGCCAACCGGCTTGTCCAGACCACAATACAGACCAAAGCGACCAAACGACGTCTCACGTCCTGACCGTTTGTCGGCCAACTTCTCGCCGTCCCGTCGCAACTTCTCAATCGCCGCGTCCTGGTCACCGTCGGCTTCCATCAGTGCCCGCTTGCAATCCATCAACGGCAACCCGGTTCGATCTCGAAATGCCTTGACATCCGCGGCAGTTATCGCAGCCATCACGTGTTCTCCTTCTGTTGTTCGTTTCGCTCGGCCAATATTACTGACCGCCCGCTTCGCCGCCTGAACTGCCACCTGAATTGCTAGCCACGGCAGCCGGCTCGGCTTCCTTTTGTTTTTCGGCACCAGCGGCGGTCGACCGGCCGGCGAGCACGGAATCGGCCAGGCGGGACAGGATCGACTCGATCGACCGGATCCCATCGTCGTTTCCGGGAATCGGCAAATCGACATCATCCGGATCGCAATCGGTGTCGATCAACGCGACCGTGGTGATCCCCAGCCGTCGCGATTCGCGAATCGCGTTACGTTCTTTCTTGGGGTCCACGACAACGACACACTCGGGCAAGCGATTCATGGTGCGCAACCCATTCAAGTTGCGGTACATCTTGCGGTATTCGCGATTCAAGGCCGATTGCATCTTCTTGGAATACTCGGCCAATTGCTCGCCCGCACGGACCTCCTCAAGCTCTTCCAATCGACCCAACCGGCTACGAACGGTGCGGAAGTTCGTCAGGGCGCCGCCCAAACAGCGGTCCCTGGCGTATGGACTGCCGGCTGTCGACGCGCGCCGCTCGACCGCGCCCGCGCCCCGGTCACAAAGAAC
>CAYNDU010000345.1:0-6621 GCA_964395615.1 uncultured Pirellulaceae bacterium
TACTTTCGCCTAATTGCGTGTCTATGTGCGCTATACAGGAAACGAGCGGAAAGCCGAAACGGTATCTTACAGAGTCGTCGATTTTATTGCCGGTCGGGCCAAGCCGCACTTTCCTTCTGGAACGATTCCATTGAAAGACGGCATTGCGACGGTTACCGTCTCGTCGAATCAACCTTGTTTTCTTCGCTGTGCGGCCACGTTCACTTCCGCTGAGGAGAGACCCTTTCGTGACGCGGTTGGCATCGGGTTTTCACCTGAGAAGATTGGGTTGAGTCTTCCCGTTCCCGATGATTTCGACGCATTTTGGAGCGAACAGAAGAAACGCCTGGCGGCGGTCCCGATGAAGCCGACGCTGGCCCTGGTGGAACCGTCCAGCGATGATGTCAGCTGCTACGACGTTCAGGTCCCCTGCGTGGAGCCTGCGCCGGTTTCCGGGTACCTGGCGATTCCGAAAGATGCCCGGCCGCATACGTTGCCCGCCATCCTGTGGGTCCACGGCGCGGGTGTCCGCAGTTCGTCGTTGGCCAATGCCGTCACGGGGGCCCGAAAAGGGATGCTGTCGATGGACATCAATGCCCATGGGTTGCCCAATGGAAAACCCAACGCATTCTACCAGCAGCAGGCACAGGGTCCGCTCAAGAATTACCGTTTGGACGGACGTGAGAATCGCGATACGGTCTACTTTCGGGCAATGTACGTGCGTTTGGTGCGCGCCATTGATTTTCTTACCTCCCGGCCGGAATGGGACGGCAAGATCGTCGCCGTCATCGGCCACAGCCAAGGGGGTGGACAAGCCCTGGTGGCCGGTGGTCTGGATCCGCGCGTGACGATCGTGGCTTCAGGCGTGCCGGCACTCTGTGATCATTCGGGGCGCGCTGCCGGTCGAATCAACGGCTGGCCGAAACTCGTCCCTCAACGCGAGGACGGGACGCCCGACCCACAGATCCTGCAAACAGGGCGCTATATTGATGCCGTGAATTTTGCCACCCGCTGTCGCGCGGCAACCATCATGAGCGTAGGATTCGTGGACGGGACGTGTCCGCCTTCGACCGGTTACGCGGCTTACAACGCACTGCCGGCCGAGGAGAAGAAGATTCTCACGCGTCCGCGTATGGGACATGCGGCTCCCGGCGATATCCAGGCTGCCTTCCTGCAATGGATCACCAAGCACGTGGCCGCTCAAAAAGCGGCGAGTTAGGCCCCTTTCCTTGTTATCGGCTATCGATCACCATGGCGGTCTGCGTTCGATGCCATCGACGGGCCGTGCTTCGACCTTCCCCTGACGCATGAGGCCGATGGTCGGCGACGCTGTTTGCGACTCGTGATTCATCCGTTGGAGCTGCCTGCCATGAAGACGTTCCTTGTCGTTACCATCACCTGTCCCGACCGACCGGGAGTTGTCGAACGGATCACCCAGGTCGTTTTTGGCGAATCGGCCAATTGGGAGGATAGTCGGATGGCACGATTGGGGGGCGAATTCGCCGGGATTATCAAGCTGAGCGCCGAGGAAGACCGAGTGGACCGCCTGGTCGAGGCACTCGAGCAACTGGCCGATGACGAAACTCGCGTGGCGGTTCGACGAACCAGCGAGCCGTCATCCGCCGGCGCTTCACCCCAGTTAGTGACACTGAGCTTGTCCGGAGCCGATCATGAAGGGATCGTCCATCGAGTGTCGGCACTGCTGGCTTCCAACAAAGTGAACGTCGAATCGATGGAAACCTCCGTCGTACCCGCTCCCGTGACGGCCAGCCCCTTGTTCCAAATGGTGGCTCGAGTTCTTATCCCGGCCGGGGTGGACGCGACCGTCCTGAATCGAGACCTTTCTCAGCTTGCCGAGTCTTTAGGCGTCGATATCGAACTCGGGGCCTTTTCGGGCGACGACCCAACGGGATAGTTAAGCTGTAACGATTCGATCGAATCGGACGAATTGTTCCGGCTGACCTGCCGATGCTATCCAGTGGCTGGGTATTGAGATTCCCTCTGGGTCCGTACGGCAATCGACTGGATTGAGGTTCGAGATGGAGCTGACCGACCTGTTAGAACGGGTTCGCGAACTGATACAGAAGAAGATGCAAATCCACGGTGCGACGCTGGACCCCCCGCCGACCGAGTCGATCCTGATTCGCGACGGTTTCTTCTGCGGGCGCCGGTTCACCTCCGCTCAAATCCATGCCGTCTGGTTTCATGAGGAGAACCAGGTCAAATTTCATCGGCAGGACGGAACGATGATCGAAGCCGTCGACCTCGACCAGTGCCGCTGGGAAGACGAAGATCAGCGGGCCGCCTAGCCCGGCCACTCCGTCCGGAAAATGACTCACTCTTTGCCGGATGGGTTCGAGTCACTTTCTCACGTCGCGTCGGATGATGCGCCCAGCAGGAGAAAGGCCGTGTCCGAAAGAGACGTTGAATGAGATCAGGAACCAGATCGCCATTCACGGCCAAGGCCGTGAGCGGTCATTCGGGCAAGAGACCGCGCGCCGAATCGGCCGCGAACTGGTCCGGCACTCGGAACGTGATCGACTTTCGACCCGTTGGCTCGACCGTGATCCCGCCCAGGTCAGGTTCCCAGACCCACGTCCATGATCGAACTTCTCGTTTGGCTGCCAGCACTCGGTCGAGGACCCTGGTTCGTTTCTCCTTGGTCCAGGCTCCGTACTTCTCGGTGTATTGCCAGACCTCGTGGCGCAGCGTGGCAACCTGTTCTCCAAACTGTCCGTCATAGCTCGTTGGCTTGTCGCGTAACAGCTGTACCAGGACACGCACGACCTTGTCATCGCCGGCCAGATAGAGCACGGTGACCTTGTTTTCGTAGTGTCGCGATTGAGCGACGTCATCGAGTATGGTCTTCTTGACGTCCTCGGCAGGTTCGGCACCGTGAAGCAGGAACGGATCGAATTCCAGAACCGGCGGGTAATGAAATCCCTCAATTCGAACTCGCTTCTTGCATTGGATCAGAAGGTCGTACCGGCCCGCCGGGAGGTTCTCAAAGACCCAGCGACCGGCCGCCTGCCGCGCCGCGCGCGCCGCAACTCGAGGCTGTTCGAACTTGGCTTTGGGATCGACTGGCCGACGCGGATTCCCGTCCTGGTCCCAACGCTGCAACGCGGCGACCCGGGTCACCTGCCCGTCGTTGGCCAGATTGACGGTGAGCTGTCCACCAACCAGGTGCGACGTGATGACCGGTACCAAGGACAATGCAAGGCAGACCGGCCGCGCGATTGACCGTTGGGGCCGCGATCGAGGGGTTCTCTTCATCGTTGGTGTCCTTGATTCAATGGCGGTCGCATTCCGATCGGCAGGACGGGGGCGGACTGCGTCGGGGTCCGTTTCTTCCATGGACGAGTCGCCTCGACACGACCGAAGTCGGCGGATCCTCCGCATTATAACAGAACGACTCGCGACCCGTTTCCCATGTCCGTCTGTCGGAGCATCAGGTGTTCTCGGCGCGTGCCCTTTGTTACACTGTGCCGCGAGGCACCGACCCGGTGGCCGGCGCACGGTCTCGCAACGAGTGAATCAAGGAGTACCATGACAGTCGATGCGGCATTCGAGCAAGAATTGAGAGACTGGTTGGTGCAGTTGTACGGCCACGACGCTGCCGAGTGGCTACCGCGCTTTCTGTCAACTCTTCGTAATCACGTCGAGCGGCTGAACCGATCCGATCGGGTGACGGTTGCCGAACGAGGGCAGGAGGGCCGCTCCGACTCGCGGTTGTCGCGCTGGAGTCAACGCGACGTCATGTTGATCACGTATGCTGATCAATTGCGCACCCCTGGGCAAAGTGCGCTCCGAACGCTGGACCAGTTCTTGAATCGCTCGGCCTTGGACCGGCTGATCAACCGAGTCCACTTGCTGCCATTCTATCCGTATTCCTCGGACGACGGCTTTTCGGTGATCGACTACCGCAGCGTCGATCCAGGCGTCGGAACTTGGGCGGACGTCGATACGTTGGCGGAGCGGATGCAGCTGACATTTGACCTCGTGCTCAACCATATTTCCAGCCAAAGCGAGTGGTTTCAGAAGTACCTGGCCGGTGACCCGAAATGGTCGGAGTTTTTCATCGAACAGTCGGCGGATGCGGATTTGTCGTCGGTCACGCGACCGCGCAGTTCGCCGCTGCTGACCCCTTATTCGACCGCCAACGGGCCGCGTCACGTTTGGACCACGTTCAGCGCGGATCAAATCGACTTGAATTTCGCGAATCCCCAAGTGCTACTTGAGATCATTGACATCCTGTTCACTTATATCGGTCATGGAGCCACCTGTATTCGTCTTGACGCGATCGCCTACTTGTGGAAGGAAGTCGGTACGCCTTGCATCCATCTTGATCAGACCCACACGGTGGTTAAGCTCCTGCGGGGCATTTGTGACGCGTTGGCCCCCCACGTGCGCATTTTGACCGAAACGAACGTACCGCACGACGAGAACGTGAGTTACTTTGGTCAAGGCGACGAGGCGGACATCGTCTACCAGTTCAGTCTTCCGCCGCTGTTGCTCGATGCCGTCATCCACCAGGACGCCGCACCGCTGATGAGCTGGCTTGGCGACTTAACGCCGCCGCCAGACGGAGCGACGTTTCTGAATTTCACCGCCTCTCACGACGGGATTGGAGTCCGACCGCTCGAGGGGCTGGTCAGCACGGATCGCCGTGCCGCATTGGTCAGCGCCGTCAGGGAACGTGGAGGGCTGGTTGGCATGCGCGCCAATGACGAGGGTGAAGAAATCCCCTATGAGTTGAATATCGCGTACGTGGACGCGGTCTCCGGTGGCCCGGGTTGCGACACTGCCGATCACGCTCGACGCTTCTTGGCCACACAGGCGATTATGCTGGCGCTGCAGGGTGTACCGGGGATCTACTTTCACAGCCTGGTTGGGTCTCAGAACGACCGAAGGGCGGCTCTGTCCAGCGGAATTCCTCGCAGGATCAATCGCCAGAAATTGAACGCATCTCAACTCGAGACATCCCTGGCCGATCGCCAGTCCTTGCCGGGCCGTATCTTCCGAGCGTACCAGGATTTGTTAAGCGTGCGTATCGAACAGGATGCCTTTCATCCACTAGCCAGCCAGGCGGTGCTGCCGACCTCGCATCCTGCGCAGATTGCCTTCTTGCGAACCAGCCATGACCGACGACAGCGATTGGCCGTTCTGGGCAACATGAGCGATACGCGTCAGCCGTACGATCTCGGTCGGCTCCACTCCGCCGGGCGCGCTTGCGATCTCCTGACCGGCCGGTCGCATGAAGGTCGTGTCATACAACTCGAGCCGTTTCAGGTCCAGTGGTTGGCTCTTCCATAGACGTTGTGGGTCCTGGTATGTGGCGACGGTCGCGATACACTGGTCAGTGAGCGAGCGGAGAAAACGCAAGCAGACGACCGTTTATTTGGACGCTAGGGAATCTCGACCATGACCGATTTCTACCAGGCTGGCCGAATCACGACATTGCACGACCTTGGCACAGCAGGACGTGAGCGGTTGGAGGAGCTGGTGATGGAGGCCGCTCAGCACCATAAGATCGGGTTGGTGTTGCCGGTAACGGCGGCCGACATGCGCGCCGCCCCTTTTCAGGAAATTGTCGAACAGCTGGTGGATGCCCGTTACATTGACACGATCGCCGTGGCCCTGGGCGTAGCCCCCGATCGACGCGACTACGAAGAAACGCGCGCGATTGTCGAACGGTTGGGTCCAAGGGCCGATGTGCTCTGGACCGATGGGCCTCGTTTCCGCGCACTCTATGATCAACTGGTCGCGACCGGTTTTCACCTGCAGGTTCCGGGTAAGGGCAGGAGTGTCTGGACCGCCTTCGGTTACCTGCTTGCCGACCCACAACTCAAGACCATTGCTCTTCACGATTGTGACATCGTTGACTATGACCGAACGCTGCTGGCTCGACTTTGCCTGCCGATGGCGCATCCCAGTCTGGACTTTGAGTTTTGCAAAGCCTACTACGCTCGTTGTACCGACCGGATGAACGGGCGCGTCGTGCGGCTGCTCGTTTCACCCCTGTTGCAAGCTCTTTTGTCGGTTGTGGGCGACGACGCGTTTCTTCAGTACCTGGCCAGTTTTCGTTACCCGTTGGCCGGCGAGTTTGCGGTGACGGCGAATCTGGCACGGTCCAACCGAATTCCGAGCGATTGGGGATTGGAAGTCGGTACGCTGGCCGAGGTCTTTCGCAACACGTCCGCCAAGCGAGTCTGCCAGGTCGATCTGTGTTGTTTGTACGAGCACAAGCACCAGGACCTGTCGATCGGCGATCCGAGCCGCGGATTGATGAAGATGGCGACAGACATTCTGACAACGATTTTCCGAACGCTGGCCAGTCGTGGCGTTGTGATGCAACACGGGCACTTCGCGACGCTCCGTGCGGCCTATCTGCGGACGGCCCAAGACGCCATTCGACAGTACAATGCTGACGCCCTGATCAACGGCCTGGAATTCGACCGCCACGCCGAAGAGCAAGCCGTCGAAGGTTTTGCCGGTCAAATCACCGTGGCCGGCGAACAGTTTCACAATGATCCGCTCGGTGGCGAAGCGATTCCCAACTGGTCGCGAGTCCTGACCGCCTTCCCCGATTTTCCTCAACGCCTGCGCCGAGCGGTGCGGGCCGACGCCGACGCCTGATCC
>CAYNDU010000346.1:0-6612 GCA_964395615.1 uncultured Pirellulaceae bacterium
CGGGTACCAGGGGCTGTTCTCGTCGACGCACCAAGGCTGGCCGTGTCGCCCGTGGCCACCCGAGTCACGCCCTCATCGCTCTCCTCTTTCGTGCTCGTGATTTCGCAATGTAGGGCAAGAAGAACAGATACAGGCCCGTTCCCCACAACAGGGCCAACGCCACGGCCGACGGGAGGAAGATCCAGAGTTTCACGGACGGATGAAAGAAGCTGCCGTCATGAATCGTCTCGATCAGGTCTGAACGCCGAACGGCAACTTGGAGAACGGCACCCGTTCGTGCGTCCAATTGCACCTCCCACTGGTTCTTGCAGCGGACCTTGAGCATTCCCTTTCCGGGCCGCACATCCAAACGAAGAATGTCGTGCCAACTCGTTACCTGCGCCTCGGGAACGGTCCGCGTTGCCTCCAGAATCTGCCGAAAACTGAGTGTCGGTTCGCCGTCAGAACCTGTCTGCGTCGGAGGTTGAATCCAGGAGGATTCCTTCTTGAGTTGCAGCACCACGCCGGAGATGATGACGATGGCCAGCGGGACGGCAATCAGGACCGATCCCCAGCGATGAAGATCGCGATTCAATTTCGATAGTTTCATGGTGCGTAATGTGGCGGTGTGAATCGTGACAATAATGGGGTGAGGCATCGTCGACGTATTTGCCGCGCGGCGTGTTATGCTGCGTCGATTGCCGCGCGAGCCGCGGCAACCAGGCGCCCGCACGTTTCCGGATAGGCCCCCTCGGTCACGCTGCCCGCCGTATCCCGCAACGTTTTTCGGAATGAGCCGTGAACCTGCGTGCAGCCGGTGGCCTCAAGCAAGGCGACCACATTATCGGGTGTAACCCCCGATCCCGGAAGGACCTCCAGTTGTGAATCGGCCAGCTTTCTGAGCCGCAGGATCTGACTCGCTCCAGCGACGGCCGTTTGACAACCTCCGGAGGTCAACACGCGAGTCGTCCCCAAATCGATCAGGTCCTGGATGGCTGTCTCCTGATGTTCGAGCACGTCGAATGCGCGATGGAAGACGAGCGGCCGATCGCGAGAGAGTCGCCTCATTTCACTCCAGAACCGCCGGTCAATCGTGCGATCTTCCAGCAGGGCGCCCGACACAAGACCGTCCGCACCCTGTTCAAGCAACTGTTGGGCGTCACGCAACATGATCTGTTGTTCGACGTGTGAGTAGCAGAACCCGGCCGCCCTCGGGCGGATCATTACCAGTACGGGCAGGTCCACCGACTGCCTGACCGCTTGGAAGAGCCCGACCGTCGGCGTGACACCTCCCAGTTCGAGGGCCATGTTCAATTCCAGGCGGTCGGCACCACCGGCGGCTGCTTCCATGGCTCCGTCGACGGAGGCGACGCAGACTTCCAAGGTTATTTGCCGATTGGCCATGGCACCGCCGGCGGGTGTCGCATTTCGCGGGAGGTTACGTGAAAGGACGCCTCGTCACAGGAACCGGCACCCGGTGCCGGAGGAGGACGCCGCGTTCTAACGACCTCGAAAACAGTGCACGTGGCCGTCTTCGGTGCTGACGAACAGCTTGCCGTTAGCTGCCGCCAGCCCGTCCCAGACGACCGGTGCGTCGAGCGGATATTCGGCCACCTCGCTGCCATCCTGTGTCGAAGCGACGTACAGCACACCACCCGTTCGACCTTCATAGAGGGCATGCGGGTCGTCGTTCGGGAGACCGGGTCGTGCGCCACCGACGTAGAGTTGTGCGCCGGCCTTGAGCAAGGCCCTGGGTCGGATGGTCAGCGGAGCCGTCCAGAGAGCCACATTGTGCTTGGCCTGGGCGGCCGGTCGGAAATCCGGGAGGTACGCTTCGTTCAATGAAAACGGCTCATTCTCCTTCATCGACAAAACGTACGTTCCGCTGGTGCCCCGCCGTTCGACCGCCCATACCGCTCGGTCATCGAAGGCCATCATCAGGCCGGTCGGGACGGCAATGGTCGGATCACGCTTTCCTCGTCCATTGACGATCCAGGAATAAGCCACCGGAACGTCCTTAAAATCCCCGGTGCCGAGCACCCAATGCGAGCGATGGTTCTCCGTATCGTCCAGCATTCCGGAAGTTGAAAACAGGTGCCGCGAAAGTTGTGCTTGCCGGTGCAGCTCGGCATCAAACGGAATGTGATGAAGGAAGATATTGATGCCATCGCTCGTCAGGACATCGTTCACGGCTCCCTCGGCCATCGAGAATGCGTTACTGCGGTCGGAAGCCAGAAACGTCTTATAGTCCGTTGTGTTCTGCGAGTTTTTCGTGACGTACTCGGGTTTCGCCCGTTCCTTGCCTTCGTTGATCTTCGGATGCCTGCTTTCCAGATGCGACTTGTAGAGAATCTCGCCGCTGATCGGGTCGAGTCCGAACAGATCGATTCCGTGATCAAGCCAGGTCGAGCGCCCCGCGGCGAAGTAGACAACGTTGTCCAGCATCAGCACACTGCCATGAACGGGCCAGAGCGATTCGACCTGCTCCATGGCGACCGTTTTCAGGTCCGCCGGCGCCGCCAGGAATTTCCATACCAGGGATCCATCCCGCAGGCGCAGGCAATAGACATTGCCGTCGGCACTACCGAACAGCACCAATCCATGATGGATGGCGGGTGGCGAATCCACTCGACCTCCGACTTCAACCTGCCAGGCGACCCGGCCCGACTCTTCATCCAATGCATAGACCTGAGCCGTTTCCGGTGCTGCAACGACGATCTTCCCCTCGGCCACGACCGGAGCCGTCAACCCGGTTCCGAGGTCCGTCTTCCATGTGGGAGCAAGCTTGGCAGCAACATCGGCGGCGGCAGCGCCGCTTCGCGTTGCATTGCCCCGGTACTGATTCCAGGCGGTCGATTCGGCCGGTCCGCTACCGACCTTCGGTTCTCGATCCCCGTAGGCCGGTCCCCGGATCAGTCGGTTCGCATCGGCGACCCGTCGTTGTCCCTCTGCGACCACCGCATTCGAAGATCCGAGGGCCCAGAAGCCGGTGAGTTTCGATTCCATGTAACAGCTACACGAATGAGGTGGTGCGTAGGTCAATCCGTTAGCCGGCAGCATGCCGTACTGGCACGTTCCGCGCACCCAGTTGTTCCTCGAATGTTGCTCACCCACAAGGTCCATCATTTCAAAACCCCGCTTGCCGGTGATGATATAGCGAACGGTGGCCTTTTCGCGATAGCAGCGATGGTGATGGCCGGCCGTTTGAAGATCGGCGGCGACCGTGTTCGTCTTGATTACCTTGCCGGTGTGCAGGTCACGTCCTTCACTGAAGTCTTCCGTCGGAGGAGGTGCCACGGAGTCCTTGACGTGTGACCCCCGCCATACCAGTCCATTGATGACAAAAACGTCCATTGGCGCATGAAAGCCCATTCCCCCTTTGCAATCCCAGAGCAGTTTGCCGGTGCCGGCCGAAATCGCCGTTAGTCGATTATTGAGATTGCACAGTACGACCTCGTCGGCAATGACGAGCGTGCTCTGACCGAATGCCATGCGAGGTGACCGTTTGGCGTTCGGTTGGCGTTGGCCGTATTGCCACAACAAATCGCCCGACTTGAGATCAAGACACGATACGCTCTGATCAATTTGCAGGAAGACTCGAGAGCCATCGGAGCCGAGTGTTTCGGGCATCACCTTGCCATCGACACACGGCCATTGCCAGAGCGTCTTTCCCTTCTCGGTATCGATGGCCAGGACGGTCTTTGTCGTGGGGCCGGCGGCCCGGCCCTTGAACCGTGGATTTCCCGCAGCTTGAGCGGGCAACCCGTCGCTCTTGAGTACGAGCAAGGTCCGGCCGACAAGGACCATCTCTTCGGCACTCGCCGTATCGGCATAGGTTGTCAAGGTCTTGCCGGTTGCCGCATCCATCACGGTAATCGGTGCGCCCAGGCCGAGCGGTGCGAACACGCGTTGATGTCCCGTCACCATCAGTCGCGTAACCTGCGGTGGCCCGGATCGGAATCGAGGATTGATAACCCAGGAGTCCATCTCACGGGTCCACAGCAAGACGCCATTAAACGCGTCACGAGCCACAATCGACCATTGGCCGGTAACCTCTCGGCTGGCCGCCGTCGCGTTGTCGACGATACTGAACATGCGTCCGCCGGCGGTGACGATGGCCGAGATGCTGTTGAGTCCATGGTGCGTGCGTGTCCAACGCGGACCGGCTAACCATTGCATATGGCGTGGTGGGCCGACCTTCGTGTCGTTGGCCACCGCGTTGTTGGTTGGCCCGTGCAAGTAATGCGTCCAGTCGTCGATCTCTCCGGGACGCGGTTTGACGATACGGTCGGTCGTTCCACCGGATCCGACAATGGCCGTCCCGCCCGGCGCCAGGACTCGGAGCATTTCCTGCCGAGTGACGTCGTGGTCTCCATCGACGACCAGGACATTAACCACGTTGTCGATAAACGGTAGGTGCCGACCGTCGAAGATCGCTGCGGAAACCCGCCCCGACAACCCAAGCGATGCGGCCAGTTTGAGTGTTCGGGCGACGTTACTTGACTCGGTATCAAGCCCCTGGACGATCGTTGACGGTCCCGACCGCAGAGCAACTGTCCGCTCGCCCTCCCCGCAGCCGACATGGACAACCAGTCCGCCCCGGGCACAGGCCGCGCTGAGCGATTCGGTCAGGTCGGTCGCCGCGGCCGTCGGCAGGGCCATCCAAGCGATAGAAACTGCCGTCAGGATTACGCGTATCGTCAACTGCATGGTTTCCTCTCCATTGGTCATTTACCGAGTCGTCGGACCCCAGCATACTGCAAATCCATGCTCGACTCAATTTCCCGACGGCTCCATCGACTGGATTGAGTGTCCCGCTGCTTGCCGGGACCGGCCAACGCACTCGCGCAACGTAGCTTCATTCACTTGCGATCGCGAGTGCGTCACTTCGACTGCCCGGTGGAACGGGCGCCGGCTACCATGGACCCGGCCAACATGGACCCGGCCGACAAGATCCTCGCCTCGGGCCCCCGGCGAGCTGATTTGCCGCCACGCGCTGATCAGAATTCCGTCGCTGCCGCATTCTGCTGGACCTGTGCCACGTTCTTGCAGCCGGGGATCACCGACGTAACGACCGGGTCGTTCAGGCACCAGGCCAACGCCCACTGTGCCATCGGCACGCCCTCGGGAACCTCCTCCGAGGCGACCTGTTCGACTTCCTGAATTCGGCGGCCCAAATCGACGGGATCGCGTGTTGCGCGCACATCGTTGTCAGCAAAGGTGCACCCCGCCCGATACTTGCCACTCAATAACCCGCTCGCCAAAGGCACGCGGGCGAGGACGCCCAGGTTCTGCTCACGACACGTTGGAAATACCTGCTGTTCCGCCCCACGGTCCAGACGGTTGTAGACGACCTGAATCACACTTGCGCCCACTTGAGCGGCTCGCTCGGTTTGATGTCGATGAATCGTTTCGTTGGAGGCCGACAGCGAGACGCCCAGAAAACGAATTTTCCCTGCCTTGCGTTGAGCGTCGAGCATCGCCCAAAGTTCATCGGAGTCGAACCGTTCGTTGTCGCCCGAATGAAATTGATAGATATCAATGACGTCGGTTCGCAGAACGCGCAGCGATTCTTCGAGTTGTTTCCGCACGCCATCAGGCGAGAAATCGAGATCACGATCCAGGAAGCCCTTGTAACGGTGCCCGAATTTCGTCGCCACGATCCAACGGTCACGGTCCTGTTCAATCGCGGGCCCAATCAAGGACTCGGACAGGTGGTCACCATAACACTCGGCCGTGTCAAGCAGATTCATGCCGGCATCGCGTGCGGCCGCAACGATATCATTGACGTCAGCCTGTGCGTAATCCCGGCCCCATTCACCTCCGAATTGCCAGGTGCCAAGGCCGATAACGGACACGTCCAGTCCCGTGCTTCCCAGAGGTCGCGTCTTCATTGTGAAGCTTCTTTCAGAGTCAGGCGAACGATCGGACTGCGGGCTTTGCTCGTTCTGCGTCGTTGCCCACGCCGTTTCGCCTACTCTAATGGAAATGACCTCGCACTCAAACGGGTCGACGACGCTCTTGATGCGAGTCTCCTGATGCGAGGCCGTAGCCATCGCGTGCGACGGTTTTCAGGCGGAGGCAACGTCCGGAAGAGGTTGCGTTCATGACGTGAGCGACCACGCGACGCACGATATCTTCTGGCCGGCGGGACGTCGCACCCTCGTGTCGGGACTCCTTTTTTGGCAGCCGTTGACTAGAATGAGAAGGCGGCGCGGTGGCGGGGCGCCGTCGAGGCAACGGAGACGAGTCGATTCCTCATGTTTTCGGCCGGAAAACCGCCCGAAGAAGGTGCGAACCAGAAGATGGCGACAACCGATGTCCGACCGACCACGCTGCGCGAACTGCGCGACAGCGGGTGGGTGTCCAAGACCGTGAAACAGGAAATCCACGATAATCTGCTGCGGATGCTCACCGAGCAAACCGAGTTGTTTCCCGGGATTGTCGGGTACGATGATACGGTCATTCCAGCTATCAATCTGGGGCTGATCGCTCAGCACGATCTGCTATTCCTGGGCGAGAAGGGCCAGGCAAAGAGTCGGCTGATGCGCCTGCTGACCCGTTTTCTTGACGACGAGATTCCGTATATCGACCTTCCCGATCTGCCGGTCCATGAGGACCCTTTCTGCCCTA
>CAYNDU010000347.1:0-6608 GCA_964395615.1 uncultured Pirellulaceae bacterium
TCTCCTATTGACATTTTTCGTTCAGCTTTTGCCCTGCAAAAGCTGAACTGCTCCCGAGGGATTGCGTCCGTTGCAGTTCCTGTTTGCGTGGGCACTCGGTTCTGGTAGACTGCGAGCGAAGGATCGGGACGGGAGGATTCCGGGCAGCCGATTCGCGGGTACCCTCGGAGCAAGCGGGCCCTCGGAGCAAGCGGGTGTAGTTCAATGGTAGAACACAAGCTTCCCAAGCTTGATACGGGGGTTCGATTCCCCTCACCCGCTCTCGTACGTCAAGCTGTTCAGCGCGGGTCTACCGCGACGGGGCAGCGCTGCCCGAGGCGACCTGACGTGGGTGCGTCACCAGGCCGGGGATGAGCGGCCGGTGAACTTCGTGGAGTGGAAGTTCGTCGATGATGTCCTTCGCGACGGCAGGGAGCGAGGCGCAAGGGCTCGAACCGTGCGGACCACGACCTTGGGGCGGAGCCCCGGTTAGGAAATGGGCCAACATGATGTGGAATTGCCTGGTTTTGGCCAGTTGTCTCGTTGCTTCCAAACCCGACGTCGATACGGTCGTCGTCTGCCCGCCCGCCTTTCGGTCGGCCCTTCAACCCTGGATCGATCATCGGTCGGCGCAGGGTCACAGCATCCAGATCGTTGGAAACGGCGGCGGGGCGGACGAAATACGGCGGAAGATAAAGGGTGTCGCTCGCAACGGCAAACTCCAATACGTCGTCTTGATCGGCGATGCCGAACCGGGCTCCTCGTCGGATCCGCGCCTTGGGGCACGTTGCGTCCCGACGTTTCGTGTCAAAACCAAGGTCAACGTGCTGGAGTTCTCGACACCTGAGCTGGCGACCGACAACCCGTATGCGGATCTGGATGACGATGGTCGACCGGACCTCGCCGTCGGCCGCATACCGGCGGACTCGGCGACCGAAGTCGCAGTGATACTCGGCAAGGTCATCAAGTACGAAACGAAGCGTGGCCGAGGGGATTGGACTCGACGAGTTAATTTCGTGGCGGGCATCGGCGGCTTTGGTCCATTGATCGACCCCATTCTGGAAACGGCCACACGGAAGATACTGACCGACGACATTCCGCCGGATTATCAGACGTCGATGACCTACGGCAACTGGCGAAGCCCCTTTTGCCCGAGTCCATTTCGTTTCCATCAGGCGACCGTTGATCGGTTGAATGAAGGTTGTCTGTTCTGGGTCTACATCGGTCATGGGTTGCCCTATCAGTTGGACAGGGTGCAGGTGGTTGACCGTTCCTATCACATCTTCAATACGGCCGACGTCATGAAGCTGGAAAACGGGCGAGGCGCCTCGGTAGCCGTTTTCCTGGCCTGTTTCACCGGTGCGTTCGATCAGCCGTACGATTGCCTGGCCGAACAGATGGTCAAGCGACCGGGCGGGCCGGTCGCCGTGCTTGCAGGTTCCCGTGTCACGATGCCCTATGCGATGACCATCATGGGTAAAGGCTTGATGGACGCCTATTTCCGACAACACCTGGCCACGCTCGGCGAGGTCATGCTTGAGAGCAAACGGCAATTGGTCTCGACCGAGTCCTCATCGACCAATCGCAAGTTGATCGATCTGGTTGCCACCCTGCTCAGCCCCAAACCCCGAATGCTGTCCGAAGAGCGATTGGAGCATCTGCGCCTGTTTAATCTACTGGGTGATCCGCTGATGCGGTTATTTTATCCTCAGACTCTGCGACTCAAGACGGACGCCCAGATTGAGGCGGGGTCCTACCTGGAGGTACGGGGTTCGACGCCGCTGGCCGGCAAGTGCACCCTTGAACTCGTCTGCCGGCGCGACATGCTGCGTTTCCAAAAGCCGTCCCGACGGACGTTCGATCGAACACCGTCAGAACAGGTGAAGTACGATGCCGTCTACGCATTGGCCAACGACCACCGCTGGACGACACGGACCGTGGCCTTGAAGACCGGCTCCTTCCTGACCGCCTTGCAGGTTCCACCGCTCGCCCGCGGCCCCTGCCACGTCCGCGCCTTTCTTGAAACGGCCGATGGTCAGCGATTTGCCATGGGAGCGACGAACATCGAGATCCTCGCTCCCGAGTCCACCACGAAGCCCGTACAAACCAGGCTTCAAGACGGTCCCGACTCGGCCAAACCGCCGAAACGGTCGACGGACGGAAAAGGAAATTCCGCCGACTCGGACGGTTCGGGACCCGATGGCCCCTCTTTCGAATCGGATTTCTAATCGGAACCGACCCGATGGCCGACAGCCCGGCGCACCTGGCGCCACTTCTGGAGGAGCTTGTCGAGCACCCACCATTCGGGCACGACCAGAGCGACCATGGCCAGGAATTGAAAGAGCGTTCGCAATTTGTCCACATCGAAGGCCTGTGGCACGACGGCGGCATACGCCGATACAACCAGCACTCGATTGGCAGCCAGCAGGAGGCACGTGGTCAGGCAATATACGACGACGACCAGACACCCGTTCTTGGCACGCTGCGATGAGCGGGGCCTCATGGAATGGCTCCGGAAGGCATTTCAGTGAAGGGAGGAAAGGGCATGAACGACGCCAGTAACATCGTGACGACGAGAGCCGTGACCGACAGGACGATCAGGGTCGGTGTCCAGGACTTCAACGCTTCGATCTCCGTCAGCCCGCTCATCTTGGCGAAAATCCAGAATCCGCTGTCATTCATCCAGGATCCGAAGAGCGATCCGGCGCCAATGGCGGTTGCCAGGTAGACCGGATGGAAACCGAGAGTGCCCGAGTGAGCGATCCCGGCCAGCATTCCCGACCCCGTGATCATTGCAACGGTGCTCGAACCTTGAGCGATTTTTAGCACGGCGGCGACGGTGAACCCGAGCAGCAGCAGCAGGACGCCGGCCGCGGCGACGCCCTGGAAGAGATGTTCGATGGCCAGACCGACACCGGCCGTTTTGAGCATCGCCCCGAACGCGCCACCGCTGGCGGTGATCAGGATGATCACACCACCACTCATTAAGGCGGTCTCCACGACGCTTGCCAACCCGCCAAAGTCCAGCCGGCGTTTGAGTTTGAGCGTCACCAGAGCGATGGCGGCGGACATCAACAAGGCCAGATTGGCATTCCCTAATACTCCAAAAATCTGAAACAAGGTCTTGAGCGTTGCTGACGAAGGATCGGCCTTCGTCCACGTCGAAAAGACCGTGTTCGCCGAAATCAGGACGACCGGCAAGACGACCGGTGCCAAAGACCAGGAAAGACTGGGCAGTTCATTCTCCGCGAGCGGTTTTGACTCGGGTCCTGTTCCCAAGGGGCGCATCTCCACGGGCATCCACCGGTCGAGGAGTCCCGCGAAGACGAGCCCAACCAGCGCGGCGGGCGCGGCCACCATCGCCCCGATCATGATCATCACGCCGACGGGAAATTCCAGATTGTCGGCCATTACCAACGGCCCGGGCGTCGGCGGAACCAGCGTGTGAGTGATCGCCCCTCCCACGGCAATCGCCAGAACATAGAACAGGTAATGCACGCGCGTGCGGCGGAAGAGTGAGCGAGCCAAAGGGACCAGCAGATAAAACACCGTGGCGAAAAAGACGGGGATGGCCAGCACGAACCCGCTGCCCATCAGCGCGGTCGGAGCTCGTTTCTCGCCAAAGACGGCCAGGAAACTTCGGACAATCCGATCGGCCGCCCCGCTGTCAAGCATGCACTTTCCAATCACCGCGGCCAAGGCAATGACGATCCCAATCTTGCCTGCCGAGGAGCCGAATGCGTCGGCCACTCGCTGAATCCGTTCCCCGGGCGATCCGCCGGCAACCAGACTCACTGCCATGGCGGCGACGATCAGCGCCAGGAAGGCATTCACCTTGAAACCAATAATCAGGCCCAGCACAAGGGCCACGCCGAGGGCCAGACTCAACAGGGGGACCGCGACCGGAACGTCCCGGTCGCTCGCTCCCGATGGGTCGGCTTCTGCGGCCCGGCCCGTTTCGCCCGTCGATTCGCCCTCTCGCCGCGGCGTCTCGGCTTTGGGCGTCTCGGCTTCCGGCGTACCGGATTCCGGCGTCTCGGCTTTGGGCGTATCGGCCGAGGGTACGACTCGTTGTGTATCAGGTCGCGCTCCGCCGGCTATCACCAAGACGAGGCCGATCAAACAGCAGGCGGCAAAGGGGCCCGGCAGACGGCGGCTAAACAGGTTGACTACACTTCCCATGCTCGATTCTCCCGCGCTACCAACGGTGGAAAGTACTCGCGTGTGGGACGGTCGGGAGACGGTCCCACAACCGGCACCACATGGGTCACTCGTGCTTCCCGCGTCCTGGGCCACGGCGCCGGGCCAAAACAGCCGATCGAAGGCGGGCCGGCGACCGTGACACGAGCATCGCATACCGTTCCCGAGCAATCAAGTCGCGTAGGAAGCTGGATGGCGACCTGGATGCGAATTCGAGGTTCACGGTGGCTTGGAGCGGATTGGGGTTGGCGATATCATGGGCGGCTGGTTCAATGATCGGCAGCCAGGAACACAGGAAACAGGTCATGAGTGAATTCCGTACCGAACGAGACTCGATGGGTGAGGTTCAGGTGCCGGCCAGGGCCTATTACGGGGCGCAGACCCAGCGAGCGGTCGAGAACTTTCCCATTTCGGGCTGGCCGCTACCGGCTGCCCTGATCCACGCCATGGGGCAGGTCAAATATGCCTGTGCCATAGCGAATCGAGATCTTGGCAAACTTGCCCAAACCGGAAAACAGCCGCTCAGCGACGCTCAGATCGAGTCCCTGCTGGCAGCCTGTCGGGAAGTTGCCGACGGGAAGCTGGATGATGAATTCCCGGTCGACGTGTTTCAGACCGGATCGGGCACATCAAGCAACATGAATTGTAATGAGGTGATTGCGAATCGAGCCATTGAGATTGATGGGGGCGATCGATTCGAGTCGGTCAAACCGATCCATCCCAATGACCATGTGAATATGGGGCAAAGCACCAACGACACGTTTCCCACGTCGATTCACGTCGCGGTAGCCGAGCAGACGCGGACCGACCTGATTCCCGCCCTGAAGCTGCTGGCCGATGCCCTTACGGAAAAGGCCCGTCAGTGGGACCAGATCATCAAAATTGGCCGAACGCACCTGATGGACGCGACCCCTCTTCGGCTGGGCCAGGAGGTGGCCGCGTTTGCTCGACAATTGACCCTGTCGATTGAGCGTGCCGAGCAAGCGATCGCGGCCGTTTGTGAACTCCCGGTGGGCGGAACGGCGGTTGGCTCGGGCATTAATACGCATCCGGAATTCGGGGAACGCGTGGCGGTCGTCTTGGCAGAAATGACGGGCATCCCGTTCCTGACGGCCGAGAACCATTTCGAGGCCATCGCCCAGCGTGATGGCCTGGTCGCCTGCCACGGCCAATTGCGGACCATTGCCTCGACACTTTTCAACGTTGCCAATAACATCCGCTGGCTCGGCTCGGGCCCCCGTTGCGGATTCTATGAAGTGAAGCTGCCGACGCGGCAACCTGGAAGCAGCATCATGCCTGGGAAGGTCAACCCGGTCATGTGCGAGAGCATGATGCAGGTGGCGGCGCGCGTGATCGGCAATGACCAGACGATTGCCGTCTGCGGGGCAGCCGGCGGGCAATTCCAATTGAATATCATGATGCCGGTGATGGGGCGCGCGACGCTCGAGAGCATCCGTTTGATGGCGTCTGTCGTGAGGGCCTTTGTCGAATTCTGTGCCACGGACATGCAAGCCAACGAAGAGGCCTGTAATGCGGCCGTTGAGCAAAGCCTGTCGATGGTCACCAGCCTGAACCCGTTGATCGGTTATGAAAAGGCGGCTCAACTGGCCAAGGAAGCCTTCGCATCGGGAAAGACGATTCGAGAACTCTGCCGTGAACAGGGAGTTCTGCCTGAGGAAACACTCAAGGAAGCGCTCGACCCAATGCGCATGACGGAACCTCACGCGTGATGAGGACCGGACATGGGCGAGGGATGCGCATGGACAGGAAACGCAGGAGGCACCGACATGGCGGCTTGGCGATCTCATCATCGGCGATTTCATGGCAAGTTCTTCATCGACCCGGCAAAGTCGAAACGGCGACCGACGTCACCCGGGTGTCTGCCATGGCACGAACCGACGCGGTTGCTCGGACGTTTGGCAGGAACGGCCGTGTTGACGATTCTGTCTGCGTTCGGGCCTGCCGCCCTGGCGCAATCTAAGATCAACCCGATCGACCAGCAGGTCTATGAACGGGCTATCTCGGCCACCACGTTGGCCGAATTCGATCATGTGCTGACTGAACTCGAATCTCTTCGTTCCCAGGCCGAGGCGACAGAGGCGAGCCGCAACTACTTCACTCGACTCCAGGCCTGGACATTGAATCGGCGGGGAGAGACTCGCGTGAAGCGAGCGGCCGAGTTGGCGACCGGAGGCAAGGTGACCGAGGCGCGGCAACTCGACCGTCTCGCGCTTGCCGACTTCGAGGCTTCGATTCGACTGGACCCACAACGGTGGAAGTCGTTGCACAATCGGGGCATTTGCTTGGCGCTGGCCGGTAAGTTTGCTGAATCGCTGAGCGATTTTTCACGAACGATCGAACTGCGCCCCGAATATGCCGACGCCTGGTTTAATCGAGGTGAAATCCGATACGAGATGGGCAAGTTTCGA
>CAYNDU010000348.1:0-6604 GCA_964395615.1 uncultured Pirellulaceae bacterium
GGGGGGGAGATATTCAACAACCTGGCGCCCGAAAGAAAGATAAAGATCGCGAGCTGCGAACACCCGCTAATCCACGCATACCCGGCCGCGCACAAGATCAGGAATTCCGAATATCACGCGCGGAAGATCTTTGCGTACTTCTAGGTGACGGGCAAGTGGGATCCCTCCTGGGATGCCATTCTCGCCCCCCTCGGGGCCCCCGAGCCGCCTCGCGCGCTCTCGAGACTAACTGATGGTCCGGTGCTGCTCCCTGCAGGCAGGCACCAGGCGCTTCGGCCGGGACGACCGCCGTTCTACCGTTGGCCCAGGCTAGCTGCTAAACTCGGCCATAACGCCGGCTCGGATAACTGACGGTGGTACGGCCGGCGTTTTGGGGGCCGGAAGTCGGGCGAATGCGAGTGAACCACTGGCGATCGTGCCGCGGTCGGTCGCGTCGATTCACGGCACGCCGTCCAACGGGATTCGTACGACCGATGCCGAAGAACGGGGAACCAAGAAGGGGGATCATGACAGAATCGAGTGCCACACCGTTGGATTCTGCGACCGGGTTGCGGCGTCGGATCGAGGAGTTGACCGAAGAGATTCAGGGGCGAAGCGAGCCGTTTCAGCGACTGCGCGGCGAGATCGGGCGCGTTCTGGTTGGTCAGTCTCAATTGGTGGATCGCATGCTGACCTGCCTGCTCGCGAACGGACATCTGCTGATCGAGGGCGTTCCCGGCTTGGCCAAGACGACCGCCGTGGCTTGCCTGGCTCAGGCGTTAAAGACCGGATTCCAACGCCTGCAATTCACACCCGATTTATTGCCTGCCGATTTGTTGGGTACCCTGGTCTACCATCCCAGTGACGGTCAGTTCGTGGTGCAGAAGGGCCCGATTTTTTCCAATTTGATTCTCGCAGATGAGATCAATCGAGCGCCGGCCAAAGTGCAAAGCGCTCTATTGGAGGCCATGCAGGAACGGCAGGTGACGATCGGACACGACACGTTTCCGCTGCCGGAACCGTTTCTGGTGATGGCCACCCAGAATCCGATCGAACAGGAGGGGACCTACCCGCTTCCGGAGGCGCAGGTCGATCGATTCATGCTTAAGGCGGTCGTCGATTATCCCAATCGGGACGAGGAGATCGAGATCCTTAATCGGATGTCGAAGACGCAGAGAAACCTCACTATCGCGCCGGTGACTTCTCCGGACGAGGTTCTGGCTGCGCGGGAATTGATTGATCAGATATACGTGGACGACAAGGTACGCGATTACATCGTTGATTTGATTATCGCCACGCGTGACCCCGAGCGATACCGGGTTCCGATCGGGGACCTGCTTCAGTACGGTGCCTCACCCCGGGCCACGATCAACTTGACGTTGGCGGCCAAGACCCAAGCTTTCTTGCAGGGCCGGGGATACGTGGTCCCACAGGATGTCAAGGATATGGCACTCGACGTCCTGCGACATCGCGTGATTATCACCTATGAGGCCGAGGCTGAGGACAAGTCAGCCGACGATGTCGTGCGAACGTTACTCGAACACGTGCCGGTACCGTGATCGCCGATCGGGGCGATCGAGTCCGGCGACTTTGGACCCGGGACGCCGGTGGGTCTTCTGTGGAGAACCGGTTGGTGGTGAATGAGAGCGATGATTCCTGCTGAGCTGATCAAGAACATCCGGCGCATTCAGATTCGGACTTCGCACCTGGTCGACGACCTGCTCGGAGGCCAATACCATTCGGCGTTCAAGGGACGCGGCATCGAATTCGAGGAGGTGCGGCCCTACCTGGTTGGCGATGACGTGCGCGCGATCGACTGGAACGTCACGGCTCGGACCGGCCGCCCGCATGTGAAACTCTTTCGCGAAGAACGGGAATTGACGGTTATCCTGCTGGTCGATGTGAGTCCCTCACAGGGGATGGGGACACAGTGGCAAACGAAGAGAGAACTGGTCACCGAACTGGGAGCGACGCTTGCATTCTCGGCGATCAAGAACAACGACAAGGTCGGTTTGTCGCTGTTCTCCGACCAGATCGAAAAGGTCATTCCGCCTAAGAAAGGAGCTCGCCACGTCCTGCGAGTGATCCGAGAACTGCTCTATTCCCGGCAGTTGGGGAGTGGGACCGATCTGGCACTGGCCCTCGAGCACCTGCTGCGTGTGGCCAAGAGAAGGTCCGTGGTGTTCTTGATCAGTGATTTTCAAGACAGTGGCTACCTTCCGCCTCTGCGCGTCGCGCGCCGGAAACACGACCTGATTCCCATCGTGATCGGAGATCGGCGTGAACGGGAGATGCCGAACGTCGGATTGGTGCAGTTCTGGGATGCCGAGGCGGGAGGAACCGCATGGCTCGACACTTCAAGTGCTCGGCAACGTCGTCGGTTCGCCGAGTCGGCCCGTCGAGCGGATGGGGAACGCGACGAGCAACTGCGCCGTTTGGGACTTGACCCGATTCACGTGACAACCGGCGAAGACTGGGTCCGACCGCTGCAACGGTTCTTCCAACGACGGGAGACTCGGCGATGATGGGTTGGCCCCGGTTGCCCGTGGACTCCGGACCTTCGGCCGTCCGATGCGGGCACTCAATTCGACCAGGGTTGACACCGATACGGCGCGCCGCGTGCTTGGGCCGTCGTCTCTGGTTGACACTCGGTCTGGGCCTGTGCGGAACTCTACTCGTGGCCACGTCGGCACACGCCGACGAGTTCCGATGGACCAAGCGTTGGGGCCAGTCCGAGTTGACCGTATCGATCAATCGGACCTCGGCTCGCGTGGGCGAACCGGTCTGGCTGAAAGTCGAACTCTGGACGCCTCCGGGCATTCGGGTCGTGATGCCGGACTTCTCCGACCGTATCGGGGATTTTGCTCTCTTGTCGATTGAAGCCTTGAACGATCTGCCTGCGAAAGGGGGCCGACGTTGGGAACGGCGGCTTGAGCTGGAATGCCTCCTGCCGGGCGAGCATGAAGTTCCCTCCGTAACGATTCTATTGAGGGACGACCAGGCCGGGGCGTCGGCCGCCAGTGGGCCCATTGGTCGACTCGAGACCGACCCGATCACTGTGACGATTCAATCCGTACTGAAGGGTGAGCCGGAGCCGTGGTCCATTCGAGACATCGATGGTACGGTCGACATGCAAGCTCCTCCGCCGCGTCAAAACGGGGTGAGTGCGTGGGTTGTCTCGGGTGCCGCGACGGTCATGCTGGCTGCCGCGATCGGGTGGTGGATACTCCGGCGCCGGACGAAAGAGCCGGCTCCGTGGGAATGGGCATGGCAGGCCCTTGAGCGGTTACGAGGCGACGCGTCGTTCAGGACGCCAGAACGGACTGCCCCGCTCTACGCTGAACTGACCCGTATCGTCAGGCAGTATGTTGAGCGTCGTTTCGATATTGCGGCGCCGAAGCAGACGACGGCGGAATTCCTGCGTTCGGCTCGCACGCACCCGGCCCTCGATGAGGAACATCGCGAATTGCTAGGCGCCTTTCTTACTCGGGCCGATCTGATGAAGTTTGGCGGTGGCGTTCCCATGAGCCAGGAGGTCGAATCCGGCTTTGCCGCGGCGGCTCGGTTCATTCGTATGACCGCTGCCACCGACGCGGCCGACCTGCCCACGCGAACGGAGGTCGAATAGTGTTTCCCTTCGCAAGTCCCTGGGCACTGGTGCTTTTGATCTTCGTCCCCTTCGCCGTATGGCGGCGGCGATTGTTGGGCGAACGGGCGGCCGTTCGGTTCAGTTCGCTCGAGACGGTTCGCCAGGTGCGACCCGGTTGGCGACCTCGACTGTTAGCCCTGTTGCCGTGGCTGAGAGGGCTCATTTTGACTCTCTTGGTGGTTGCCATGGCTCGGCCCCAGGAAGGACGCAAACAGGCGATCGTCGATCGCGAGGGGATTGCCATTCAGATGGTGATCGACCGGTCGGGCAGCATGCAGGCTCTGGACTTTCAACTTGATCGAGGGCCTGTCAATCGCCTGGACGCGGTCAAGGAGGTGGCGACGCGTTTCGTTACCGGAGGAAAGGGATTGACGGGCCGGTTCGACGACCTGGTGGGGCTGGTCACCTTTGCCCGCTTCGCCGATTCGCTCTGTCCTCTCACCCTGGACCATGCCTACCTGGTCGGGCGTCTAAAACAGACGGAAATCGTGGTTGAGAGAGGTGAGGACGGTACGGCCATCGGCGATGCGATCGGCCTGGCTATCGAAAAACTCAACGCCCTGAAACGCGATGCTCGACGCAAAATCAAGAGTCGCGTAATCATCTTGCTGACGGACGGAGAGAATAACTCGGGAGACCTGTCACCCGAACAAGCGTCTGAGCTTGCAGCTCAGCTCGAAATTCGCATCTACACCATCGGGGTTGGAACGAAGGGGCTGGCACCGGTTCCTGTAACCGATGTCTGGGGGCGAACGGTGATTCGTCAAGTACCTGTCAGTATCGACGAGACGACACTCAAGGAAGTCGCCCGGGCAACGTCAGGAAAGTACTTTCGCGCGACCGACACCCGGTCGCTGGAACAAATCTACAGGGAGATTGATCGGTTGGAAAAGAGCCAGATCCGCGATCAGCCGATGTTGGATTATCGTGAGCTGGCCATTGACAGCGGGTATATCGGATCGCTCGCACTTCCCCCGCTCGTCTTGTTGGCACTGATGATGCTGGCGGTCGAGTGTTTTCTGGCCGAGACGCTGTTGGCGTTTATTCCGTGAACCGAGGAGTTGGTTCGCTCAGAAGGACAGGCTCGTAATGGACGTTTATTTCGGTCATCTTCAAAACGCCTACTGGTTTCTGGCGGTGCCTCTGCTGGTCTTGCTATATGTCTTCTCGTCCGTGAGACGGAGGCGGCGATTGATTCGGTTAGCCAGCGCCAACCTGATACATCGTTTAACGCCGCCCGTGCGCGCGCGACGATGGGGCCGCCGATTGATCTTGTTGGGCTGCTGGGTCGCACTGGTGTTGACGCTGATGGACATTCGTTGGGGACAGCAATGGCGCGAAGTACCCCAACGGGGAATCGAAGTCGTGTTCGCCCTGGACGTCTCCCGATCGATGCTCGCTCGCGACACGACGCCGACCCGACTCGACCGCGCCAAGCAGCTGATCACCGACCTGCTCGATGAAATGTCGGGTGATCGAGTGGGATTGGTTGTTTTTGCTGGAAACGCCCGACTCCGTGTTCCCTTGACAAGCCATCACGCCGATTTCAAACAGGTGTTGCAGGAGGTCGGACCCGAGGACCTGGAAATGGGCGGTTCACGTCTTGGCGTGGCGCTTTCCGAGGCGGCCGATGCGTTTCTTGAGAAGACGCCCGACCACAAGGCGATCATGGTGTTCACCGACGGTGAAGACCAGGCCAGCGAACCGATCAAGGTGGCCCAAGAGGCCCACCGCGAAGCGGGGATTCGAGTCTTTACGGTGGGCATCGGCGATCCGGATCACGGATCACGCGTACCGACGGCGAACAACGGAGCCGGGTCCGCGTACTTGGAATACCAGGGGCAGCAAGTTTGGTCCAAGATGGACGCGTCCATTCTTCGTGACGTCGCGCTGAAGACAGAAGGGGCCTTTATTCCCGCCGGTACCAAACAAGTTGATATGGAATCTGTCTACCGTGACCACCTGGCCCGAATGCGACAAAAAGATTGGGAATCTGCCCGCTTTCGAAGCTATGCACCGCGTTATCCGTGGTTTCTGGGCCTGGCCCTCGGACTTCTGGTGTGCGAGTCCCTCCTGGCGCCCGCGGGACGAATCGCGGTTTGGCGCCCGGCAGGCGTCGAACCGTTGGTGGGCCAAGCCGATCACCCGACTCGCCACCGACGGTCGGGCAAGTTTCAGTCGGAAGGGGCCGGCGCTCGACCGGGCGACGGTCGGCACCCGCGGGAGCGAAAACGATGAATGACCGAGTCTTCCTGTTCGGCCTCCTGTTGCTCAGTCTGTGGACGCCGGCATCCGCACAGGCCGCGTCCGCCAACGACGTGCGGCGTGCTGCCGAATGGGTGAATCGCGCCAACCGTGCCGTCGAGGAGGGCGATTTCGCCCAGGCCGCCCAGGGGTATCGGCAAGCGGAAGGACTGGCCCCCGATCGGTGGGAGCCGATTTACAACCAGGGCGTGCTGGCCTACCGACAGCAACGTTACGCCGATGCTCGCCGATTGCTGACCCAGGTGATCGAAAAGGCCAGCCCCGACGTGGAACGCCGTATTCACTTCAACCTCGGCAATTGCGATTTTGCCGAAGCAAGGACTCTTGCGAAGTCCGACGGGACGCGCGCCGAGAAACGCCTTCGGTCAGCCATCGATCACTATCGCGATAGCCTCAGAATCCGGCCCGACGACGATACTCGCGCCAATATGGAGTCCGCCGCGCGCATGATCCGCCAACTCGAATCGTCCCAAAACCAAACATCGAATAAAGACTCTTCTCAGCAAAAGGACCAAAAGCAAAAGGACCAAAAGCAAGGGGACAAAGAGAAACGCGACAAGCAGAAGCAGGGAGAAGAGAAGGAACCGCAAGGCAAACAGCCGGAGCAAGGCAACCAACAGGAGCCGTCGTCCGACCAATCCGAGCAAGGGAAAGATGAGTCGCGCGACGGATCGCAAGAAGGGCCCCCCGAACGGCAACGATCTAATCCAC
>CAYNDU010000349.1:0-6589 GCA_964395615.1 uncultured Pirellulaceae bacterium
CCGAAATTGTCGCCACACCACGAGTTGCGCGACGGCCAACCCCAACGTTGAAAGTCGTCAAAGCACTGGTGCCTTTCCAGGGTTCTCCGCTCTCCGTCTTCGGCCGTGACCTGACGCCCTTTTCATGGTTCAAACAGGAAGAACGTGAATGTCGCCGAGCCAGACGCATCGAATGCAACGTCGGAACTCTCGAAATGTGTTTTTACGCTCACGCGTTTCGCCATCCGGCTCTCCCGTCGCCGGCACCGTATCAGCGCGGGAACGACGGCGTCACCGTTACCCGTTCGGTGGCAACATGCCTGCCGGGATGGTCGGCTAACGAAGGCCGGCAGTTGTCAGCCGGGTTGAGCCGAGCGTTTGTCGGCTGTTGGCCCCTTTCCCTTCGGCCGGTCGCTGGAGGTACTGTGGCAGTTCAACTCTCTCGTAAAAGGAATAACCTGGCTTTTCACTCTTTCGTAACGGCCGCCAACGTCCAATCGCCCACCGAGCAAAACTGGTCGGCACCGTCATATTTCCATAGTTTTATCCGATTCTCTACATCGACCAGAAAGTGATTTCCCCCTAACAAGTACTTGTCGTCCGGGTAGGCAATGGCCCCATGGACGTTGATCCCCGTGCATTCGATTTCCCGTTGCAGCTGGCCGTCAGCCACATTCCACACCAGCATGCGATTGAAGGCGATGCAACCGAGCAGCGTGCCTGAGGGGCTAAAAGCCACGTACGGCCATTGCAGGTTGCGCGGAGTCGCCGCGGAGGCAACGACCTGCCGCTGTTTGACGTCAAACACCCCGACGGTCTTGCTGCTGCAGAACCCAATGTACTTCCGGTCAGGGCTCAATGCGGGGACCGACCCGTCACTCAATTGAAAGTCACAAAGGGGACGGACCGACTGAAGGTCCCACAGCGCCACCTTGCCACTGCGACTGGATGTCGCCAGGGTTGATGCGTCAATGAACTCGGCCCACATCACGTCCCGGCCGGCACCCTTAATGTCGTCATACGGCGTCCAGATGAGCGACTTGGTAACCGTCTTTCCCTGAACGTTCCAAATCTCCAACCGGTCCGACTTGCCAAATCCGAATTCGGCCCGTTTCATCACCACCTGACGCCCGTCGTCATGCAGAGCCAATGGGGTCATGATCGTGTCTTGCGCGGCGTCGGCCACGGTTCGTCCCGTGGATAAATCGCAGACAACAACGCGCGAACTGCCCGCCTGCCCAGGGCGTCCCATGACGTAGCCGACGACAGCCTTGTTGGCACGCGGGTTGACCGCCAGACTCTTGAGCCCTTCAAAGAAGTCCCGCTTCTTCGGCAAAGCGACGGTTCTGGGACGAAACTGATCCGAGCCCAATGGTGTTGGTGGCGTTATCTGCCAGGCCGAGTCTTGAGCTGCGATGACGATTCCGTCAGAGCTCGACCAATCCACCTGGACCGTGCGCGGCCCGGCGACCGTACCGGTCCCTCCCGCCGGCATGCTCGGTTTGAAGGGACTGTCGGCCGGTGTGAACGGATTGGCCGCCGATTCCGAAACAAACTTCTGATCGGCCTCACTCAGCTTCTTCAGTTCAATCTCCACTCGCGTGCCATCCTCGCGTTCCAATGTCACCTTAGCACCGGTTACCGCAATAAGCCTTGCGGTAATGGAAAATCGGCCCGTGCTGTCCTTCCAGGTCCGTGTTTCCTGCCCCAGGGCATTCGTTGACGTCACGGTAATCCACAGGAGCGCGAGTAGCCGCACCATCATCCACACGTTCCATGAACGGGTCCTGCGAAGGGAACCGGTTGCTTCCCTCGCCGTGGACTCAGCAATGGCCCGCCTGCAACCACGATCGGGGCCCGCCGTCCATCCAGCCATCGATTCGCCGCACCAACGAAACGTGTTCGTATTCATTCATTCACCTTCGAATTCAACGGGCACGTGCTCAAGAAACACCGCCCGAAACTCCAATCGATCGACTCGGTACCGCTACCCGTGACATCTATCATTCTAGCCCTTAGGCTGCGGGCCCGTATACCGCCCCAGCCATGCAGGTTTGCCCCATATTCCGCAGAGGGAAGGTCAATTCGCTCGGCCGAGGGCCCCGGTCAACGACCGTTGCATTCGCAATTTTTCCACCTGCCTTCCCCCGCCGGCGTCCGACTGGATATACTTACACGAGAGGTAGACGTCACCCCTAAAAAGGCCTGGACCGGAGTGGCGTCCGTCAATCTCAATCTCGATGCGGTGCGATCAACGAAGTGAGAGGGACGGTGATGAACGGTAAGGATTCGCCCATCGGCGCGCGGTCGGTCGAGTCGCGAAGTGTGGTCGAGCGGTTTCGACTCGACTGGAAGCACGGTGAACCACCTGACTTGGACCAGGCGTTACAGGTGTTGGCGTCGGAGGCGCGCCCGCATTTCGTGGGCGAGTTGATCCAGATCGACATGACTCAACGCTGGCGCGCGTCGGCGAGCGGACCCGAGTCCGAAGCTGATGACGGCGCGGCGCGGGAGCGCCCGATCACACGGAGGCTGGAACATTACGCCGAGCGGTATTCGGAGATTCTCGCGGACGCGGAGTCCTTTGCTCGACTCGTTACGCTGGAAACGCAATGGAGACGCCAGCAGGGCGAACGGCCGAGCCTGGACGAATACATCGCCCGTTTTGGAAATCAGTGTCCGGATCTCGGCTCGTATCTGGCGACGACGCACACCGAGGGAGTTGATGAAACACGGTTGAGTGACGACGTCCGTTCCACCGACGAGGACGGGCCATTGGATGAGTTGCCGGGCGACGGTGTGACCGCGACGATTGACGTTACAGACCGCGCCGAGATGAAGACGCCGACGAGTCCGAGCGGACCAACACCTCGAAGGATCGGCAACTACGATGTACTCGAGGAGATTGCACGGGGCGGGATGGGGGTTGTTTTTAAAGCTCGGCAACGCAGCTTGAACCGCCTTGTTGCGCTGAAGATGATTCTGATCGGGGAAATGGCATCACAGAAGGAAATTGACCGATTCCACACCGAGGCCGAGTCAGCGGCTCGCTTGCAGCACCCGGGCATAGTGGCGATTTACGAAACCAGTGAACATGAGCAGTTGCCCTTTTTCTCAATGGAGTACGTCGAGGGTAGTAGTCTCGAGGATGCCGTTCGGGAGGGCGCGTTGGGGGGTCCGCGATGCGCCCGGTACACTGAGCAGATTGCCCGCGCAATCAGTTATGCTCACGATCAAGGCGTCCTTCACCGCGATCTGAAACCGTCAAATGTGCTCTTGGACCGCAACGACCTGCCGAAGGTAACTGATTTCGGCCTGGCCAAGCGAGTCGAGGGCGGCTCGGACCTGACGGCCAGCGGCGCAATTCTGGGGACACCCGGCTACATGCCTCCCGAACAGGCGCTGGGGAAGAAAGAGGCTGTTGACGTTCGAAGCGACGTCTATTCGCTTGGCGCAGTACTCTACGCTTTATTGACCGGTCGCCCGCCGTTTCGCGCAGCGACGGCCAGCGCAACGTTGCTTCAGGTCATCGAACACCAACCGGTCTCGCCTCGCACCCTGAACCCGGAAACCGATCGAGATTTGGAAACGATCTGCCTCAAGTGTTTGAGCAAGGAACCGGAGTACCGATACCAAAGCGCCGAGGCCTTGGCGGACGAATTGGCACGATATTTGCGCGGCGAGCCGATCGAGGCACGGCCGGTGGGTCGCCTGGAGCGAGCCTGGAGATGGAGCCGGCGAAACCCCGTCTGGGCCGGCCTCTTTGCGGCGCTGCTTTTGGCCGCCGTTTCGTTCACCGCGGTCTTGGCACTGGTGCGCGAGAATCGTCAAGTCGCAGAATGGGCAACTCTTCAGCAGCAATTTGAAGAGCGTCTGGATCGCCCGGCGCTGGCGACATCGTACGTGACCGGAATGGAGCAGTTGCTGGCGAAGGCCGATCGGATGGCTCCACAAGAATCGGCCGGCCTGCGCCGGAGGTTTACCGACGGCCTGACTCAGTTTCTGGAACGTTCGATCGATCAGCCACGGTTGAGCGAGAACGATGTTGGAGCGATCGAGACGCTGCTGGCAGATTTGCGAAATCGAGGCACGATTCCAACGGACCCCCTGACGCGCCGCCTGGAGAACGCGCGGCAGAGCTGGATACTGGCCGAAAAACTGGAAGCCCCTCTGACGGATCTGGGACAGGCAATTGTCGATACGGCCGTTTCCCTGAAGCGCAACAAGGATAAGCGGAACTTGAGTGTCTCCTTCACTCGGCTTCCCGGCGGAATCGATACCGCACCGGCGACCGTCTCGACCACAGGAGACGTCGAGGTAGAAGTCGTTTACGAGGACGATTGGCTCGACAAGCCGTACGTTGGCGTCTTGCTTGACGGCACTCCGATCAAGAACACGGGCGTTTCGCCGGGGATCTTCTTCCTGGTTCGAGGAAATGACGTTGCCAACCTGGGCGAATTGCTGGATGGCCCCACGCTGCGCGACGCAATGACGAACCGTGGCGAACTGTTCATGCAGATCTATCGCCAAGGGAGCCTTCTCCGCTCGGCTCGACTCCCCGAATCTCGCGCAACGGCCATGCGATTGCGCGTGCGACGCTCGGGGCGCCGATTAAGCCTGCAAGTTGGAACACATCAGCCGATTGAAATCGACGAAGTGTTCGCCGGTGGCCTGAGCCGATCCAATGGTCAGCTCTACTTGTTAGACCCTGACCCTACGGCCGACCGGCCGCGTTTCGAGTCGATCCAGGTGCGTCGTCGGCGAATTCCCCCCACCGAGTCGCCACTGGCCATCGGGGACAGGATGGTTGGAGAGCGACGCTTCAAGGAAGCGCTCGACCTTTTCCGCGCCCAGGCGATTGACCAGCACTACCGTGAATTCAGTAACGAAGCGAGATACAAAGAAGGCCTGTGCCTGATCCAGCTCAATCAGTTGACTGAGGCGCGCGAGTTATTCGAGCAACTGGCGGACGGCACCGACGAGTCCTGGTCGATTCTCTCGGCGTGCCAACTGTGGCTGATACACTTGCGCGAGAAGAACGACAACGAAGCAGATGCTCTGCTCGTTACATTGTCATCTCGTTACTCGTTTGAAGACCTGGCTGTCCTCCTGCCGGCGAAGACAATGCAGGAGATCTTCAGTTATTACGATGCGGCATTTGGCCAAGGTTATAGTTATGTTCGTCCCGATCCGACGCGTGTGGCGAAAATCGAACGTGTGGTTGCCGTCCGACGATTTCTCAATCAGTCTCAACGCCAGTTGATTCTGAGTGAGACCGACTTGGGAGACGCGTTGATTCGCGAAGGACGGTTCGAAGAAGCGGCAAAACTGGCCGAGGAATTGCTTGCGAGTTACCTGGGCCGCGATCCGAAACTCCTCTACTACATTCTGGAAGTCCAAGCTTCGGCGGCCGACCAACCTGATTCGCTCGAGCGGTCACTCGCCGCACTCAATGCGAGGATTCTCGACGAAGACGGGACCGTTCGTCCCGAGTTGCAGGACCTGTTGGAACTCCGATCGTATATCCACGCCAAGTTGGGAAATTGGGAGGAGTCGGCTGCGGATCTAGACCGTTGGATGGTCGATCCGAGTAAGCGATCCATTCAGGACTTCGGGTGGTATTGTATTTATCGTGGGGCGATCGCGGACCATTTGGGCGACGCGTCTCGAGCGCGGGAGTTGTGGACCGAAGGATTTGATCGCGTTAAGGACTTGCCGGCAAGCAGGATTGATCCGGCATCGTACACGTTCCTGGCCACCCTAAGCGGCTCCTATGACGAGAGTATCTTTCGCAAGTGCATGGCAGCCATCACCGCGGACGAATTGGGTGCTCCCTTGCAGATGTTGCTGAACACGGGCGTCTTTCCCATCGATTTCATCACCACGGTGACACGCAATACCTGGTCAGACCGCGAAGGCCATGCGGCAATACTCAAGCTGATGGCCGACGGGCCGATCACTCCCTTTATTCGCGAAGACGGAGTCGGGCCGGACACGTACGCAATTGCATTGGAGATCGGACGCCGTATGATAACCGGTTCGGAAGATCCGGCCGTCGTCATGACGGCCGACCAGAAGGTGATTGTCGACCGGCTCGTGCGAGTTGGAGGTCGTGCCTATTTTCGCGGCAAGATCTCGGAGTTCCAGGGCGTCAAACTGCTGCTCGCCTTTAAAGGAGTGACCGGACCGATCGGCTGGGGCTCGGTCGCAAAGGAATTGCCTGCCAAGATCCGCGTCGATGCAGCTTATCTGCTCGGCTGTTATCACATGCACGCCGGGCGGACGGCAGCGGCTCGCATCTTTCTGAACGCCATCATCGACGATCCAGATGCCGACGCGCTCGTTCTGCGCCTCGCCCGTACCGCCAAGGAACAACTTGATGCGGCCACCAAGTCGTAGGCAATTCAAACCTCAAGACCAGCCGCTCACGACCCGTCTTTCGAGCGCTCCGTGACTCGGATATTACGAAACAGGAACTGACCGCCGCCAGGGACCTCGGCTTGGAGTGCGATGAATCCCTTCGGCTCCCCGGGCCCCCCGACCTTCCCCCCCCGCGCTCCCTCTCCCCCCGCTCTCGCATGCCCGAGCACCCACTCTACGCGTAAGCTAC
>CAYNDU010000350.1:0-2512 GCA_964395615.1 uncultured Pirellulaceae bacterium
ACGCGGAACGCCGCAAAATGATCCGATCAAAAAAGCGGCCGGATTCGGACGAATCTGCGGGAATTCAGATTTCGACCAGCGGCGGTTTGAGTCGTGACTGGACCGAGCGCCGTTATCAGTCTTCGGATGTCTGGGCTTACCGACCTGTCAGCCGGCCCGTCATCCCCTGGAACGCACTTGCTCCGGGTCAACCGCGTCACCCCATAGATGCGTTCATCCAAGATCGTCTGCATGCGCAAGGGCTTGAGCCGGCGGCAAAGGCTGACCGACGGACCCTGGTGCGCCGGGTCGTTTACGACCTTACCGGGCTACCACCCACTGCGGACCAGGTTGAGGAGTTCACCAACAGTCCGTTTCCCGACGCCTTCGAACACCTGGTCAACCGGTTACTCGACAGTCCGAGCTATGGCGAACAGTGGGCGCGACACTGGCTCGATGTCACGCGTTATGCCGATACGAGCGGCTTCTCGCGAGACGATTTGCGCCCCAATGCCTGGCGTTACCGCGATTACGTCATTCGCGCTTTTAGAGATGACAAGCCTTTCAATCGGTTCATTCTCGAGCAGCTTGCCGGCGACGAACTGTCTCCGGACGACCCGGAGATGTTGATCGCCGTCGGTTTCCTGCGAATGGGTCCATGGGAGCATACGGGCATGTCGGTAGCTACTGTCACTCGGCAGCAGTACCTGGACGACGTGACGAATGCGGTCGGAGAGGTCTTTTTGGGACAAGTTTTGCGTTGTGCGAAGTGCCACGACCACAAGTTCGACCCGATACCGACACGCGACTACTATTCTCTCATGGCAGCCCTGGGAAGCACGCAGCTGGCCGAGCGGGACGCGCCGTTTCTGGCGACCGAGCACCGGCGCGGGTTCGAGCAGCACAACAGGCGATTTGAAGGGCTCATTCGGCAAACCCAAGCCGACATTCATGCGATCCAGCAGAAGGCTAAACGGGCCCAGATCGAGTGGCTTGCCGAACACAATGTCCAGCTAACGGCCGAACCAAAAACGACGGGTAAACGATTCCCGAAAGGTCAGAGTCTGACGAGCGATCAGCTTCAGGATTTGCCCGCTGCGACGGTGAGCCGACTGATCAAACAACTGCCCGAGTCGCAGCGACCTCCTCGCCAATGGGGCCTGTCGCTCCAGGATCTAGGCGTGTCGAAAGTCTTGAACAAGCGTTTGGAGTTTCTCGAGCGCCAACTGTTTACGTGCCAACCGCATGCGCTGAGCGTCTATTCGGGTCCCCCTCACCAATATCAGTCACCGAAGAAACGTGTTGAAATGCCCGTCAACCTCACCGGTGCGGCGGAGGTGATACACGTCCTTTCGGGAGGATCCATTGCGTCGCCGTTAGGGGTCGTACATCCGGGCGTCTTGTCGGCCGTATCGTATGTGAGCGATTCCTCCGAGTCACGACCGCCGGCCGATTTGCCCCGGTCGGCAACCGGGCGGCGTTTGGCGTTGGCCCGTTGGATTGCAGATGAAAGGAATACTCTGACCGCTCGCGTCATTGTCAATCGGGTCTGGCAACATCACTTCGCGGGAAAGGGAATTGTCGCGTCACCTAACAACTTCGGTGTAACGGGGAAACGCCCGACGCACCCTGAACTGCTCGACTTTCTGGCGGCCTGGTTCGTGGATCATGGCTGGTCGATCAAGAAGCTGCATCGTTTGATCCTCTCTTCTCAAACGTATCAGCAGGGGAGCCGTCATTCAGATATGGCGAAAGTGGAGCGTCTCGATCCAGATAATGATTTGTTGGCCTACTACTCGCCGAGGCGATTGTCGGCCGAAGAGATTCGTGACAGCATGTTGGCAGTAAGTGGCGAGATCAATCTGGAAGCGGGCGGACCTCCGATCTATCCTGAGATGAACCAGGAGGTGGCTCTGCAGCCGATTCACGTCATGGGGAGCGTAGCGCCGGCCTGGCAACCCTCGGCCCGCGCCGGGCAACGCAACCGTCGAACCATCTATGCCTTTCGGCAGCGCAACCGGCCGGATCCGTTTCTAGAAGTCTTCAATCGGCCCGGATCGGGAAACAGTTGTGAACGTCGAGACCAGACAACCGTGGCTCCTCAGTCGTTGACGCTGCTCAACTCGACAAATAGTCGCCGACGCTCCCTTGCCATGGCGGCGAGGATTTGTAAGAGCGCAGAGGGCGCGAGCCGACGAATCGAACTCGCTTTTTCGTTTTGCTATGGTCGACGCCCGAAGGTTGCGGAACTCAATGCCTCGTTGCTTCACTACCAGAAAATGCTGGCATTTCATCGGAAGCATGACCCGGCTCCGGAACGCCTGGCCGCCACGGTGAAGCGCAGAATGGTAGAAGAAATGACCGGCGAGGAGTTCAGCTGGACGGAAACACTCGACTTGCTCGTCGATGGCAGTTACGAACATGATCTGTCGGCACTTGATGTGCCCGTTGAAACACGAGCGCTCGCTGAACTTTGCCTCGTCCTGTTCAATTCCAACGAGTTTCTCTATGTCTTCTAGTGATTCGTCTTCTA
>CAYNDU010000350.1:2612-6564 GCA_964395615.1 uncultured Pirellulaceae bacterium
AATGATTCAAACTCGCATCGGGACGATCGGCAGCCGCCGACCGGTGGGGGGCTGGTGCCGCGTCTTCCTCGACGCACGGTATTGAGTGGTCTGTCCGGGTGGCTGAGTTCGGTTGCCTTCGGCTCGTTGTTGGCAGAGGAGTCCGAAACCGGCTCCACGAGGGCGGGACCGCTGACTCCGAAGGCTCCGGATTGGCCCGCACGCGCCAAGCGGTGTGTTTTCGTGTTTCTTGAAGGTGGGCCGAGCCACATCGACACATTTGACCCGAAGCCCGCGTTGGCTCGGCTTCACGGTAAACAGTTCGTTCGACAGGATCCGTTTGCGTCTGCGATGGCCAGCGGAACTCGCTACTACGTCCAGAGCCCGTTTCAGTTTCGCCAGGTCGGACCGGATGGGTTTCAGATGAACGTCGAGTTCGAAGAACTGGCTGGCGTAGCAGATCAGCTGTGTCTCTATCGCGGATTGCAGGCCGAGTCGATCAACCATCCGACCGCTTGTTACCATCTGAACACGGGAAACCGATTTGGCGGTGATCCGGCACTCGGTGCCTGGACCACTTATGGACTGGGCACCGTGAATCAGAACCTTCCGGCATACGTCGTGTTGCCGGAGCGGGCCTACCCGCAAGGGGGCGCGGCGAACTGGTCCAACGGATTTCTGCCCGCCCATTTCCAGGGAACTACGTTGCGGCCCAGCGGGGCTCCGATTCTGGATTTGCAGCCGTTTGACACGCCTCCGAACGTGCAGCGAGCCAATCTCGATCTGCTGGAGCAGCTCAATGCGGGGCATCGGCGTGAGCACCCCCATGAAGCCGACCTGGAAGCACGTATGGCCGCCTACGAATTGGCGTTTCGCATGCAGGCGGAAGTCCCCTCGCTGATCGATATCTCTGGCGAATCAAAGACGACTCTCGCCAATTATGGCCTCGACGCCAAGCCGACCGAAGAGATGGGGCGCAAATGCCTGCTTGCACGAAGACTGTTGGAAGCGGGTGTCCGGTTCGTACAGATTTACAGTGGCGGTTGGGATTCGCACGATTACATCGAGCGGTCGCATCGTGCTCGTATTCGAAGTATCGACCGACCTCTGGCCGCGCTGATCGCCGATCTGAAACAGCGAGGCATGCTCGACGATACCTTGCTGGTCATCTGCGGTGAGTTTGGCCGATCGCCTGACAACGGTCTGAGAGGAGGCGGTGTTGCCTACGGTCGGGACCACAACGCGCAAGCCATGTTCGTGCTCCTGGCCGGCGGTGACGTGCCGAAAGGAAGGGTCGTGGGGGCAACCGACGAGATCGGTGGAAAGGCAGTCGACGTCGTGCACCCGATCAAAAACCTGCATGTCACCTTGCTTCGATTGCTCGGATTGGACGACAATAAGCTGACGTTCTTCCACGGAGGACGATTCAAACAGTTGTCGCAAACCGGCGGACAGCCGATTAACGAGTTGATCAGTAGCTGAGATCATGGACGAAGCGAGCAGGATGCGCACCGGCAATAGGCATGTAAAGCGTCTGGCTGTGTTTTCTTGTGCGGCCGGCATGCTTTTCTTCGAGACGCTGATTTTCCACGCCGCCCGGTACATTATCGACTACCCTCTGGCCATGACGGTGATCGGTGGGGCCGTAACGGGCATTGGGATGGGCGCTTTTCTGGCGGGCCGTTGGCCCAGACTCCAATCACTGCCACTCAGCTGGGTCGGGGCCGGCACGACGCTCTGCATGTATCTTGCTGCATATGTCTTGTTGCGCTGCCCTCTCCTGCCACTTCTCCTGCCGGCTGTGGCCGCCGTCTTCGTTCCCCCCAGTCTCTTGATTGCCGGCGTCTTTGCAACCGATGACGCTCGGCGAGTCTACCTCTTCGATATGCTGGGTGCCGCCTCGGCCGTGGGCCTGCTGATCTGGGGTTTTGAACGTGGACATACCGAGACGATGTTCCTGGCTATGGCAACCATAGTGCCCGGCCTATCCCTGGTCACGTTGTGTTTGCCGACGGAGAGATTAACTCGAGTCCCACGTGGGCTGACGGGGCTACTGCTTCTATTTGGCGTGGTCGGCGGCGCTACGTTGTGGCGGTTCGAGGTGACGAATCGGTCGCTCGATATGCAACGACTGGTTGACCCATCGGCCACGAACATTCCGAACCAGAGCATGTTGAAGCGTGCCAGCCGCTGGAACGTCGATCGCAGTTATGACGATCTGGCGGGCCGGCTGGACGTGATCCCGACCGACGAGCGGGTATTTGTAACGTATGACGGTTTCTTCAACGATAACTTCACTCAGTTTCCGGCCTACGATTACGAGTTCTACGCCGGTCCTCAGGAAGTGGAGTTTCCATCGCTTGACCGGCGGGTCGTTTACGGTCCCGTACCGACGCCGAGCGTCTTCATTATCGGTCCGGCTTGCGATGGAATCCTCAAAACGCTTCGAATGATCACACCGGTGGATCGGATAGACGCCGTGGAGATCCATCCGGGCGTCCTGAAAATGATGCAGGAGGACTACTATGAGGAGAGTGCCGAGGCATACAAGGGGCTGAAGCCCGGCCTGGGAAATGCGCTCTCTGTCTTGCGCCGTACTGAGAAACGGTACGACATCATCACGTTGCTCAACGCCCATTCAGCTCGCTGGATCGGCGCACTCGGTCCACCCGATTTTCTGCATACGCGCGAAAGCTATGACTTGTATCTGGATCACCTTACGCCGGAAGGGTATCTGCTCTTCGAGGAACGTCCCGATACCTGGCGTGGCGAGCTGGGGGTGCGACGAATGATCGCGACATTGTATGACTGCCTTAAACGGCGGGGAGTGGAAGATCCGTCGGAGCATTTCTTTGTGTGGGAATTCATGTCAGGTCGGTACACGAGCAAGGGTGGAAAAGGGATCGAGACCGGTTCAGACATGTATTACGTCGGCGTGGTCGTGTCCTTGAAGCCCTTTCGGAAACAGCGTCGCAATAAGATCATTGAATGGGTTGAGAATACGTGGCATGTCGAATGGAGACCGGATCATACACCGATCTTCCACTATTTCGAACGCAACCTGGAGCCTGCCTATCTCAAGTCGTTATGGGCCAATCCGCGATTCGGTCCGTTTTTTACAGGACTCGAACGTGGCGACTGGTCGGCCGTCGATCGCGGCGTTGATCATCGGTTGGTTACGAACGATCGGCCCTTCGTCTCATGCTCACTGAAAACACTCCCCGAGTTGACTCACCTGGTCACTCGGGTTACCGCCATCTGTCTGATCCTGGCGGTGCTTTTCGTTTGGGGCGCCGTCGGCGGTCAGCCGGACCGTCGCAGGATCCTCGGTTTGTGCGTTTTCAATGGGGCCATTGGAGTCGGCTATTTTCTTGTCGAGATTCTCCTTGTCCAGGTCTATCAGCAGGTCTTTCTCACCCCGTCCAGCTCGCTGGCCCTCGTGCTCGGCGTGCTACTTCTCGGATCGGCGATGGGGGGTTGCGCGGCGGGTCGACTGGGCCTGGTGCCGGCCACCGCTCTCTTGGTACCGCTGATGGTGGCCGGCGTCTGGGTCCCCCAGGCGGCCCTGAACGGGGGTTGGTCCACCTGGTTCACAACGGGTGTCGGTACGATCGCCGTTTTTGCCATCGGGGCGGTGATGGGTGTCTATTTTCCAACCGGGCTACAGTGGGCAAGGGCGATCGAACGATCGGACCGAATTCCGTACGTTTTCGCCATTAATGCCCTGGCTGGATCGGCAGCGACCGTCTGGTCGTATTATTGCGGTGTGCGGTTTGGCTATCGGTGGACCGTCGTCGTGGCCATCGCTGCCTATTGCCTGGCTACGATTTCGATGATGGTGTTGCGGCGACCGGGCCGCCGACCCGACTAGCCCGCCGATTCCCGGGATGACGTTGCGGCCCGCGTGATTGAATGGGAACGGGTGCAGGAACGAGCTCGCGTAGCGGTTGGGCTGAGCAAGGTGTTCACTGGA
>CAYNDU010000351.1:0-1147 GCA_964395615.1 uncultured Pirellulaceae bacterium
CCCCACACCCACCACCCCCCCGCCACACCCCTCCAAATCGGAGGGAGAGGGCCTTGTCGAACCTCCCGATCGCCCCCTTCTGTTGCCTTTCGGCGGGTGCCGATGGGGTGGCTGCCGGCGAAGACGCGGACGGTTTGCCGCCGATCGGCCAGGTACAACTTCCTGACGATTTGCGGAAAATCTACTTCGACGGTGAAACGCCGACGGTCGAGCAGTTGCGCCAGATGGACCAGTACCAGCAGCACATTTGCCGGCGTTTGATGCAGGTGACCGTTGGCATTCGGATTGGTAAGACCAATGGCAGTGGAGTGATCATCAGTCCCGATGGCTATGTATTGACGGCCGCTCATGTCGCCGAACGTCCTGGACTGCGCGCGGTGATCAGTTTGTCAGACGGGCGCCAGCCGTTCGGCACCACGCTGGGGATGAATCGGAGTCTGGACGCTGCGCTGATCAAACTGGACGACCCGATCAAACCGCCTGACCTTGGGACGCAGAAGCCACCTGTCGGGCAATCATCGAGTGCCGGGCCGTGGCCGTTCGCCGCCGTCGGCGACTTGAACGATTTGCGACCCAACACCTGGTGCCTCGCGATGGGACATCCGGGTGGTTTTCAACCCGACCGGGCTCCCGTGGTTCGATTGGGGCACCTCTTGTACCTGAACGAGTCCGAGATTCGTACGGATTGCGAATTGACGGGCGGTGATTCGGGCGGGCCCTTGTTTGATCTGGCGGGCCGAGTGATTGGAATACACAGTCGCATCGGAAGCCAGCTGTCCAAGAATCTGCACGTACCAATCAGCACGTACCGCAAGGATTGGCAACGGATGGCGTCGAGCCAGTTGTGGGGCAGCCCGCTTGATTTGTTCGGCTCGCCGGGTCCGCCTGCCATCGGAGTCTTGGGCGAGCCGGACTCCAATCTGCCTCATGTCGCGAGTGTCGTCCGAAACTCGCCCGCCGAGAGAGCGGGGATACTGGCCGGTGATTTGTTCTTGCAGTTTGACGGCAAGCAGATTCCAACATTCGATGCGTTGAAGAAGCAAGTACTGGCACACTCGCCCGGCGAAACCGTGGATGTGGAGGTACGCCGATCGGGTAAGCTCGTTCAGTTGTCGTTGACTATCGGGAAGCTGCAAGAGAAGCCGGC
>CAYNDU010000351.1:1247-6557 GCA_964395615.1 uncultured Pirellulaceae bacterium
AAGAAAGTTTGAAATCAGGGCAGTTGATAGCCGCCCGCAAGTGAATGGGAGCGAACCGGGTGAAGCAATTTGCAGAAATCCTCGGCTGCCTGAAGAGGTTGCGTTACTTAACGGCCGTGTTGGTCGCCCTATTGCCGACCGGCAACGGGAGACTCGTGGCCCAGGCGGGCGAGCCCGCTCCCGCCGTTCCCCAGACACGGGCTCCTCAGTCAACCGAGGCCGAGGCGGACGCGGCGACTGATCACTGGGTCCCCAAACTGATGCGGCTGTTTTCGGCAGGGCAGCCGAATCCCGCGCCCGAGAGCGACTTCGCGCGATCGGCTCCTTTTCAACAGATTGCCTCACGGGCCGCCAAGAGCACGGTAAGAGTGCTGGTCGAAGACCGCCCAGCCGCATTCGGAGCGATTGTCGGGACCGACGGATTGATTGTCACCAAGGCCAGCGAACTGGGAGGCCCGGACGGACCGGCTGCCGATATCGTATGCGAGTTGAGCGACGGGTCACGCTACCGTGCCAACATCGTTCGTGAAGATCGGGCCACCGACCTGGCACTGCTGAAGATTCGCGAGAACAACCTGCCGACGATCGCGTGGAGTGAGTCGGCATCGTCGGGGGTCGGCAGTTGGGCCATTTCTGTTGGAACCGATGCCAGGCCCCTGGCCGTCGGTGTGGTCAGCGTCTCCGAACACGCAGTGCGCGGAGGAATGCTGGGTGTGAAACTGCTCGACGGGCCTAGAGGTGCGGAAGTGATCGAAGTCGTTGCCGGCAGTAGCGCTCAGCAGGCTTCCATTCAATTAAGAGATATTGTCACGCACGCGAATGGCAAACGACTCAAGAATAGCGATCAGCTGGTGGACATCACCAGTAGCATGCTACCCAGCGATGTCCTGCAATTGACCGTGAGGCGAGAGGAAAAGACCCTGCAGATCCGAGCCACTTTGCGAAGCCAATCGGATACCTTGTCCAGCAAGCGGGCTCGATTCCAGGATAGCCTCGGAACGCGATTAAGCGATCGCCGAGTCCTTTTTCCCGCAGTACTGGAACATGATTCCGTGCTGAATCCCGACCAATGTGGAGGTCCTTTAGTCGACGTGCAGGGCCGAGTGTTGGGAATTAACATCGCTCGCGCCACGCGAATATCGTGCTTTGCCCTGCCCGCCAAAGTGGTCCGCCCGGTCATCGATGCTTACCGCCAATCGACCACGACGCCCGTGTCCCACGACTCGCCGGCCCGTTTGCCTGACGCAACGGACGTGGTTGATGCGCCCCGTCGTTGACCGCAACACAACATGAGCGCTATCGATTGATTCCGGCAATAGGTTCCGTTTCTTCCGTGGCCATGACGGTGTCGGCTGTCTCGTTCAGACGAGCCGCAGGTACCTGCGGTGGCTTATGCCTGGCCGCTTGTCGGCCCGTCGATCCCTGACAATCGCACCAAACCAACGCCTCGGCACAATCCGGCCCTCCGCAATTGGCACGCTGATCGTCACGGTTTGGTGAACCGCAACCTATCCTTTTATCAGCACGGGCTCCAAAGTCGGCGCCCGCCACGCCAGCAACGAACCGGCCGGAGTCGGACCAACGCGAATGGGAGAAAATGGGTCGTGACCAAAATCAAAGATCAGCCGAATACGAAAAACCTCGCCACGTCGCACGGTTCCGCGTCGACGAGCCCCAAGCCTGCTCAAAAAAGCTCAGTCAACAAACTGCCGAAGAAACGCTACGAGAAAGAACTGGCCCGACTTCAGACCGAGCTGGTCAAACTTCAGGAGTGGATCAAGCACCAGGGTCTTCGGGTCGTCGTATTGTTCGAAGGTCGCGACGCAGCAGGAAAAGGTGGTGCGATCAAACGCATTACCGAGCGATTGAACCCACGCGTCTGTCGAGTCGTCGCACTCGGCACACCAACCGAACGGGAAAAAAGCCAATGGTACTTCCAACGCTATGTGCCTCATCTTCCGGCTGCAGGCGAAATGATCCTGTTCGATCGCAGCTGGTACAATCGGGCCGGTGTCGAACGCGTCATGGGCTTCTGCAGCGACGAGGAGTATCGCGAGTTTCTGCGGTCATGCCCCGAATTTGAACGCATGCTCGTCCGGTCCGGTATTGTCCTTATCAAGTACTGGTTCTCGATCAGCGACGACGAACAGGAACGACGATTCCAAAGCCGTATCCACGACGCGACGAAACGGTGGAAGCTGAGCCCGATGGATGTCCTGTCACGCGCCCGATGGGTCGATTACTCGAAAGCCAAGGACGATATGTTCGCCTATACGGACATCAAGCAGGCACCCTGGTTTGTCGTGCATGCCGATGATAAAAAACGAGCACGACTCAACTGCATCAGCCATCTGCTCAACTACATCCCCTACCAGGAACTTCAACACGATCAGATCGAATTGCCCGCTCGACAGGACGATGTCGGTTACATTCGTCCCCCCTTCGAAGAACAGACGTTTGTCCCGGCCACTTACTGATGCCGGAACGACGGTCTATCCGGCGAAAGTCGACATCGAGCCGCATCCCGGCTCCCGTGAACGAGATATAGCGCCGATCACCCAGCCTGCGTCGGACAACGACGACCCATTCTTCGCATTTTACCTAACAGGAATATCCGGCCTGATTCTGAGTAGAAATCCTGCACGCCAGCATCAAATTCAACCGAATGGGAAAGAGATTCGGGAGAACGAAAATGATCTGGTTAGTCAAACAATTCCTTCTGGTACGTCGAGCCGTCTGCGCAAAGGACTCTGCTCGCCAGATGGCCTTCGGGTTCGCCTGCGGAATGCTGCTGGGGTTGTTGCCCAAGGGCAATCTACTTGCCGTCGCCGTGGGAGCCGCGATTTTTGCCACACGGGTGAGCCTGCCCGTCTGCATGCTCGCAGCGTTAGCCTTCAGTCTCGTCAGCGGGCTCCTCGATCCACTTACCGGCCGCATCGGCCAGAGTGTTTTGACGTACGCGCCGCTGGTTCCCCTTTGGGAGCGATGGAATCAACTGCCGATGGCTCCCTGGACGGCGTTTAACAACACCGTCGTGATGGGCAACCTGATCCTGGGAACCGGGTTGTTCTACCCTACCTATCGACTGGCGTTGCCGTGGGTAACCCGATACCGGCAACTTGTCTTGTCTCGTGAGGCGACCAAGGCGGGCGTTCGGGATTCGGACGCCGAGGCGGCTGGATTACGAGAATTGCCCGAACCGGTCGACCCGTTGAGCGAGCCGATGGCTGAGGCACCCTTCACGTGGCACACGCAAATCGTTGACACGGTGGAAATCCTGTCCGACGAACGGCTCGTCCTCGATGCGGATGCACAAGTGCCACCGATTCCAGCATCTCTGCGCGCGACGGTCGACGAGCAACGGAGGCGGAGCGCATGATCCGATGGTCTTACGTGGTTCCACGGCTTCTGGCGATCGCGGTTTGTCTGTTGGCAGTACGTTTCGGACTGCCGGCAGCCGTCCAGTGGACGGTCACGCGAATCGTCCGATCGACAACGGGTGCCGAGTTGGCGATCGACGAGACACGGCTATCGCTGGGGCGAGGGCAACTTCGTTTGAGTGGAGTGAAACTGGCACGCTCGGCGGAGGCCGATCACAACCTGGGCCAGGTGGACGTGGCAAATTTGTCGATCAACCTGCGCGCTTTGACTCACCGTCAACTGACCGTCGACGCAGCCGAGCTCCGAGGTATCCAACTCGACACGGCCCGAGTGCCGAACCCGCAGACTGAAGAACCGAAAGAGGAACGTGCGCCGAACGGGGGCGAGTCGATGATCGCGGAGCGGAGTCGCCAAGCGGCTCGGCTCGTGTTCGATCGACTTTCAACAAACTTCCAGCGCCGAGTGGAAGACGAGTTCACGTCGGTTCGTCTCTCACAGGATCTGGCGAAACGATGGCCCAGCGACTACCGCCAGCTACGAGACCGAGTGATCGCATGCCGTGAATCGGCCGATCGCGTCAAACAAATACTGCAAACTCCGCCTCGACTGACGATGAGCACGGAGCAAATCTCCACAATCCAACAGCATTGGCAAGAAGCGGAACAACTCAAACAGGACGTCGTGCAGCTGCGCGCGGACCTGGAGCGGATGACGGCCCAATTGGCCCGTGATCGATCGGACGTACAGCAGGCGTTGGCCCACGACCGGTCGGTCTTGCAACAGAAAATGCGGTTATCAAGTCTCGATGGCCAGGCTTTGAACGACTACTTTCTGGACCAGGAGTTTCAGCGGTGGTGGAAGCGATTGCAACCCTGGCTTCATGCCGCACAATGGATGACACGCAAGCCACCGCCGAATATGGCCACGGGACGCGGCAAGACCATCGCGTTTGGGAAACTCCCTACGAGCCCGAGCCTTCTAATCCGGTCGGCACGTCTTGATGGCCAACTGACGATTGATGGTCAGGACGTTCCTTTCTTGGGTGTTGCTCGAGACCTCTGCCTGCCACTGGCCGCAGCGCCACGGCCGACACGACTTCATCTGGAGTCCCGTTCGCCGTGGAGTGCGCGTCTGGACATGGAGATTGACCATCTCGGCCGAGTCCCTCGGCATCGACTGGCCCTTCGGTGCTCGGGCGTCAACGTTCCGGATCGGCAATGGGGACAACCAGATCGGCTGCAGGTTCGCGTTGGATCGGGGACGGCCAACCTCCAACTTCTTCTGACCACGACGGACCACACGCTCAGCGGCCGATTGATTGTCGAACAAGCACAACTCGAATTGCAGGCGAGATTCGGCGGCGACAGCCAGCTCGCAGAACTGCAGCAAAGTCTTGCCGACGCGATTCAGGGTGCTCACGACGTGCATCTTGCCATCGATGTCTCCGGCCCCATCCGCTCGCCGCAGTGGAATCTGCGTTCGGACCTTGGTGACCAGCTGCGAAAGCCGCTCAGCCGTGCCCTTTACCAGGCGCTCGACCGGCAGACGGAACGCCTGACGCTGAAAGCCGATCAAAAGGTGCAGGAAACGCTCGGTGACTTGCAGGAGTCCTGGCTCAATGCCAAGGCCAATCTCACACAACAACTGGGAATCAGCGACCAGATTCTCTCCACGTTGGCCAATCCGGTCGCTTCACGCATCCCTTCACTGGGTCGTTTTCTAAGGAAGTGATCCGTTCGATTCTCCGTAGCAAATCGCCGTTTGGCCGAAAGCGACGGCGAGCGGGTCCGACACGAGGGCCGGCCTGTGAAATAGAGCGCCTCCCAGCACGCAACCTCGTCGCACCCGCCGGTGGAGGACTCAGAGCTTTTCCTGCAGACGCTTTCTGCAGGCGCTTTCTGCAGAACGCTTCTGCAGACGCTTCACCCG
>CAYNDU010000352.1:0-6482 GCA_964395615.1 uncultured Pirellulaceae bacterium
GCTCGCCGCGTCCGCGTGTTCCTCTCCAGTTCGTGGCCCCACCTCGACCACTTCCCCACTGTTGTCCAAGCGCTAATGCGGGGATCGTAACTCATCTTCTCAATCGCTCGTCGCGCGCGTCACTCCTCCTCTCATCTCTTCGCGGCCACCCCAACCCATGGAGATCGTGCAGCTTATAACATATCATGCAACAAGGGGTTAGAGGTTAGGGTAAAGGGGGCTCTCTGCGCATTCCTCAACAGAGCCTCCCAACATCACCAGGCAGCTCCCCAGATCACGGCCACGATTGCCTCTCATGAATAATCCGGGCTAGAGCGGCAACGTGACCACCTGCCCGCCGGCAGCCGCCGACTGATCGATGGCCAGACAGATTTCGTGCGTACGGTACGCATCGGCCACGTTGCAATGGGACTCGCGTTCTTCGCAGATGCATTCGACGAAGTGGTTGATCTGGGCGTCAAAAGGGTGGTGGTGAACATCGGCCGAATCGGGCGTAATCGTCGGAAACTCCATCCAGTCGGTCTGGGCGGCCAGTAGCGTGGGGGCCCAGAGACGATTGTTGCGTGTTGTTCCTTCGGTTCCGACAAGGTCGACGTTGAATGTGTACGGCATACAGGCATCGAACAGAACCGACGTCTTGGCGATAAGCCCGCTCTTGAATCGGATCATCGCCAGTACATTCGCATCATATTCAAATGCGGCTCGTCGGTTGTTCGAAATCGCCCACACTTCGCTCGCCTCGTCACCGACGAACCACCTCAGGGCATCGACCGCGTGACAACCACCCATTAAGGTCGCACTTCCTCCCGTGGCCCGTTTCGCGGCCCACGTCCACCCTCGGTATGTGGGATGAATTCCGTGCCAATAATCGACCTCGGCATAAAACAAATCACCGATCGTGTTCTTGGCCAACAACGTTTTCAAACTTTGAAACATTGGATTCCAACGCAAGACGAAGCTGACAATGCTGCGGACTCCGGCCTTGGCTACCGCCGCGGACAGTGCCCGGTTGTCGTCCATGGACAAGACCGTCGGTTTTTCGACAAGGACATGGCGGCCGGATTCGGCGGCGGCGATCGCTTGCGTGGCGTGGACATGGTTCGGACCACTGACGTTGACGATGTGCACGTCCCGATTGCTCAGGACATCTTCATACCGATCGGTGACTGCGCAGTCGAGTTCCAGCTTGTCGACCAGGGCCTGCGCGCTAGCTCGTCGGCGACTGCTGACCGAGACAATCCGGACCCTCGGGTTGCGCTGCCAACTGGCCGCGTGTGCATAGGCCACTTCTCCAGCTCCGTGGATTGCGACGCCCAAGGGTTGTTGTGAGTGGTTCATGTTTCTTCCCCGCACTCGGCTGCTTCAACAAATGGACCAACGTTTGTTGTAGCACGTTCGATGCCCGGAGTGTTGCAGATGCCTCGGCGGAATCCGGCTCCGGACGTTGCGGCGTGGGATGAGCGACGCGCGAAGATCTGGTACACTGGCGTGGGGTTTCAGCGACCGAGTGCCGCACATTTCGTTCGAAGTCGTTTGAAGGGCAATCGGAGTGGGCGGATGGATGCCTTGCCGAGACCGCGGTGAAAGCAGACGAGCATCGATGAACGACACATTTTCCTATGGGAGGCGGTGAAACATGGACCGGAGACAATTCATGACAACCGGGCTGGGCGCGGCGGCAATCGCCAGTGGAGTCGCCAGTGCGGCCGGCAATGCGACAGCATCCGAAGAAACAAGAACCGAGCTCAGGACCAAGATCGCCATCTCGCCGAATTGGTTTCAAGGCTCGCACGTCGAGCAAATCGAACAGGTGGCCGCCAGTGGTTTCCCGGCGTTCGAGACTCTGCGCTGTAGTGGTTGGAACGATAAGGAGGCGGTGCGCGCTCGATGCCAGGAGTTGGGCGTCGCTTGCGGGGCCATCGGTGGGGGCATGGGATCGATCAAGGGCTGGGGACCGAATGATCCGGAACAGCATGGTCGGTTCGTGGAGGCGGTCAAGCAGGCAATTGACAACGCACTTGCAATCGGATCGAAACGGGTGCTTGCGCTTTCAGGCGCCGATCGAAAGGGAGTTTCCAAAGATGAGCAAATGGACGCGTTGGTGAAAGCCGGGCAACGAGTGGCCCCGATGCTTGAGGACGCGGGGCTGGTACTCGTCTGGGAGTGCCTCAATGTTCTGGTCAATCACCCCGGTTACTTCCTCGTCTATTCCGCCGATGGTTCCGAATTGACGCAGAGGACCGACCGGCCAGGTGTCAAGTTCCTGTTTGATATCTATCATCAACAGATCAGCGAAGGGAACTTGATCCGAAACATCCAAAAGTACATTAAGGATATTGGGCATTTCCATTTCGCCGACAACCCGGGTCGCCATGAACCGGGTACTGGCGAAATCAACTACAAGAACGTGTTCAAGGCCATCTACGAGGCGGGGTACCGGGACCTTGTTTCCTGTGAATTCGGTAAGATCAAACCGACTGAGGAAGTTCTGAAAGTGCTGGCCGAGTGCGACCAGTGGGAATAGCCGTACTGGGCCGGCCGCCGGCAGATCACCGTTCCCGCCTGGGCGAGCGCCGTCCTCCGATTCAACTGAACTTGTAGAAACCGGGTAGCGCCACCTTCGGCGTCGGAAAGGGCCCGAAGGCATACGTTTCGGGCCCGATGTGCGTGGTGCTCTTGAGCGCTTCGTCCCAGGTGATTTCTTGCCCGCTATAGGTAGCTTCACGTCCGATGATGCCGGTTAGCGTGCTCTCCGCGACGTTTTGCGCTTCGTTAATCGGCTTGCCCGCCTGGACGCTTGCAATCAGATCCATGTGTTCCTGCTCGTATGGATTCGGAGAAGTGCCTCGGAATCGCCACCGGTCCCCGTCGTAGGGTGCAATTGAGGATTTGCAGTTGCTTTTTCCACGAGTGCCCACCACCATCTCTTCCACGCGGCCGCGGCAGTTGTTGATCTGCCGGCACTGACTGAAGACCGACACGCCGTTGGGATATTCGAATTCAACGGCAAAATGGTCGAAGATATAACCGTGGCGTTCGCCCGTTCGGACCTGGCGTCCGCCAAGGCCGGATACGGCGCGCGTGGGATGAGATCCGATCACCCAGTTCATGATGTCCAGATTGTGCACATGCTGTTCCACAATGTGGTCTCCCGAGAGCCACGTGAAGTAGTTCCAGTTGCGCATCTGCCACTCGATGTCCGACCAGCCCGGTTTGCGATCAACGACCCAGATCTGCCCACCATTCCAGTAGCATTTTCCATACACAATGTCGCCTATCGCTCCGTCCTGAATCCGGGCAATCGTCTCCTGGTAGCTTTTCTGATGTCGGCGTTGCGTTCCCGCGGCGATTCCCAGGCCCTTTCGGGTTGCCAATTGCCCTGCTTCCATCACCATACGCACACCCGGAACGTCGACGGCCGCCGGCTTTTCAATGAAAGCGTTTTTTCCGGCTTCGATGGCGGCCATCAGATGAATGGGGCGAAAATGGGGGGGGGTCGCCAGGATGACGTAATTGACTTCGGGAACCGAAAGCAGATCCTTGTAGGCGTCAAAACCGACGAAACAACGGGACCGCGGGACATCGATTCCCAACTTCTTTAACTCCCCACGGCTCGAGTCCAACCGATCGGGAAACAAGTCGGCCATGGCATGGATCGTGATATTTCGGTGAGCGATCCGCGAGCCTTCCTTGACGTTCTCGGTATGGTAGCCCGATTGCGGATAAATCACCTTCGTGGCGGCTCCAAGCGCGTTCACGGCGGCACCCGTGCCTCGCCCACCGCAACCAATCAGGCCGATTTTAATCTCCGCTTCCTCCGCAGCGCACGCTTCGTTCACCAGCGGCCAGGTGGCAGCGACAGCCGCCGCGCTGAGCGCTGCAGACGAATGGGATAGAAACTGGCGACGCGATGGGTTCTTGGATTCCGCCGGAGAATCGGACCTGGTCATGACGATCGACCTCTCTGAATGGATACTCTCTGAGTGGATATACGAGTGCCGGGTTTCGGCTGCCGGATGCAAAGCGACATATGCCTGGACTCATTACACGGACCTTTCTGTCCGTTGTCAAGATAAACGGACATTTGAAGCCGTGTGACGAGCTGCCGGCACCTTGCCCTTTGACCTCGTTGAGGCGAATTCACAACCGTTCAACCGACCCTTGCTTGCGACGGTCGTCCGACGGCGGGTACGATAGTGTATCGTGCTCGTCTGCGCAATTGACGTACTCGATGGCGGCAAACAGACGTTGCGGATTGAAAACGGTTGAATGGTTGTAAAGGTGCTCGCATGTCGAATCCCGAGGTGTTTGAAGGTCGGCGGACGAACAGAGGTCGCTCGGCGCGGCTTCGAGTGGTGGTCGTCATGGCATGGGCCTTCACTTACGTCGTTTCGACGGGCCTGGCAGCCGATTTGGACGAGTATCTTCCCGTGCTCGACGCCGCCCGAACGAAACGGGGCCTGGTCGTGCATCTGCCGTGTCGGGGCGGCGCCCTGGTGGCGGCGATGGCCGAACTGGATGGTGTGGTGGTGCAGGGACTAGACACCGATATCGAACAGGTGGCGCAGACGAGAGCACGAGTTGCCTCCGCGCACGCCGGACGAACCGCCGGCGCCGAACGGCTGATTGACGATCAGTTACCGTACATCGATAACCTCGTCAATCTGATTGTGCTCGACGATCCGACGATGGTGTCGAGGGAGGAGTTGATCCGAGCGTTAGCGCCCGGCGGACAACTATGGATTCGCCAAACGACGGCGCCCTCGGGGAAGCGGCTTGAATCCAAAACGAACGAACGTGCCACCTGGACGACTGTCACCAAGGATCGACCTGAGGACATCGACGAATGGACGCACTATCGGCACGACGCAAGCGGGAATGCAGTCGGTCATGACGAGCGCGTTGGCCCGCCCGCCCACATGCAATGGATCGGCACGCCCGAGTACTTGCGACACCACGACTTTCTTTCGGGTCTGAGTGCCATGGTCACGGCCGGCGGCCGGTTGTTCTACATTATCGATTTGGGGCCGCGTTGGGCTGTCGAAATGCCCTCGCGTTGGACGCTCGTGGCACGCGACGCGTTCAGCGGAGTGTTGTTGTGGCAAAAGCCGATGGGGAAATGGCACCCGCATTTCTGGCCGTTGAAGAAAGGGCCGGCGACGCTGATGCGACGGATGGTGGCCGATTCCGACACGGTTCTCGTTACGATGGAATCCGCCGGTCCGGTCGTGGCATTGGATGCTGCAACGGGTCGTGTGAAAACGGTCTATGAACGGACGCGAGGAACTGAAGAGCTGATCGTTGCGGACGGCACGCTGTTCGCGTTGGTCAATCCGCGCGGCGATGTGTATGCAACGGTGCCGAGCGAGTCGGTGGAGGCGGCACGAGCGGCGGGACGTAATTGGAATTGGGACGAACGGCCGAGAGAGATCGTGGCGATCGAGCTGGCTAGTGGTCGTCTCCTTTGGACACTGAAGACGCCCGTAGCGCCGACGACCCTGGCAGCGGCTGATGGATCACTGGTCTTCCATGACGGAACCAACGTTCGATGCGTGGAAGCTCGGCATGGCAAGCCGCTTTGGACTTCGCCACCGGTCGCTCGTTGGAAGCCGATGCACGTCCTGTTCGGCCCTTCCCTGTTGATTTACGAAGATGTTGTGTTGTGCGCCGGAGGCGAGAAGATGGACCCGCTGCGCGGCGGGCGCGACACAATGACCGCGCTGTCCGCTCGAACGGGCCGGCACTTGTGGTCGGCACCCCATCCATCGTCCGGTTACGCGTCGGCAGAGGATTTGCTGGTAGTCGACGGGTTGGTCTGGTGTGGTTCGACAACGAATCGGCGAGATACGGGCGTGATGACCGGGCGAGACGTGCACACGGGAGCGGTTGTCCGTGAATTCGCTCCCGATGACTGGCAACCACACATGCCCCATCACCGGTGCTATCAAGCGAAAGCGACCGGGCATTTCATCCTCACCTCGCGAACCGGTATCGAATTGGTCGACGTGCGCGCCAAGCATTGGGACGCCAACCACTGGGTCCGCGGGTCGTGTAACTTCGGTATCATGCCCGCCAACGGCTTGATCTACGCGCCCCCTCACTCGTGTGCGTGCTACCTGCTGGCCAAGCTCAGTGGACTCAATGCGCTCGCTTCCACCCAGAGCACGACCTATGGCCGGCGCATCGAGCGTGCGCCCGAGCGTCTACAACGAGGTACCGAGGCTCGTACCTCGACGGTATCTGAACCGGCGGACATAGAGAAACACGAATGGCCGTCTTACCGGGGTGGTCCGAGCCGTAGCGCTGCGTCGAATGCCCTTGTGCCGGTCGATTTGCGCCGCGCATGGACGATCGACTTGAAGTCGACCGGAAAACTCACTCCGCCCGTGGTTGCCGGGGGAAAACTCCTGGTTTCGTCGATCGAGGATTGGCAGGTTCACGCGGTCCACGCGGCGAGTGGATCCTTGCTGTGGTCGTTTGAC
>CAYNDU010000353.1:0-6450 GCA_964395615.1 uncultured Pirellulaceae bacterium
GTGGCCCATGACATGATGCCGAATCAACTGTGGATGAACCGTAAAGATGGTACGTTCGAGGATCGCGCGGTGCTTGCCGGCTGTGCCGTGGCTGAATCGGGCGCCGCGAAAGCCGGAATGGGTGTCGACGCAGAGGATCTGGACAATGACGGTGACCTTGACCTGATCGTGGTCAATTTGAGCAGCGAACCCGACTCCTATTTCCGCAACGACGGCGAGTTTTTTGTCGATCGCACACCAGCGACCGGCCTGTCGATGTACTCCTCGCGACACACTCGATTCGGGGCCGGTCTTGTTGACTTCAACAATGATACGTTCTTTGACTTCTTCATCGCCACCGGGCGTATCAATCATGATATGCCACCCGTCGATCGAGATACGCTCGCTGAACCGAACCTGCTCTACCAGGGAGCTGCCGGTCCGCGGTTTGCACCTCTCGACGACCCCCCGGCGGGAATCGAACCGAGGACGATCACGACCAGCCGCGCGGCAGCCTTCGGCGATGTCGACAACGACGGACGTATCGACATACTAATGGTCAACCGCAACCTCCAGGCTAGTCTGCTCATGAATGTCGCCAAACCGGCCGGGCATTGGATCCGTTTTCAGGTACTCGACCGTCACGGTCGCGATGCGCTCGGGGCCGTGGTGCGCCTCAAGGTTGGTGACGCCTGGTTGCGCAGGGATGTGAAATCGTGCTACAGCTACTGCTCGGCCAATGATCCTCGCGTTCACGTGGGACTTGGCGAAGCCACGAGCGTCGATGCCGTCACCGTCCGGTGGCCGACGGGCGAAAAGGAAGAGTTCGGCCCCTTCCCCGGCGACCGTCAACACATGATCCGGCAAGCTAGGGAGGACCGGTAACCGCGCACGTTCCGCACCGGCAACGTGTTGAACGAGATAACGGCGTGCCCGTCGCGCCACCAGCCGATCATTGCCACCGTCGTCACTCGGGGAATCGTTGCTTCTTCATCGGTATACGCTTCTTTAAATTCTCACGCCCAACATAAACGACTCGCTTTCGTCTAGTCTTCAAGAGCGAGGAGGCTTGTTTGGTTACGGCCTCGTAGCGGTCCTTGTGGTACGGATGCGATCGAAAAAACGCCGGAATGACGGCCGGAAAACCGGCCGGTTTTTCACGATCACGTTGCTCCATCTTTCGAAATAGCTCGGCGAATTGCCTGGGATCGTAGCCGAGCTCGTACGCCCAAGCGACACCGTCACTGTCGGCGGACGCTTCATCTTCGGGTCGAAACGGACGTGCAAAGAGCCGCGCCAGGAGCATGTTCTGGTTGAACATCTGCTGCATCGACTTTCCCGGATTGCGTTCGGCGAATTGTGACTGAGCCAGCCGGAGTGCCTGAAGATGCCGCAGCTGATGGCCATGATCCAAATGGGACAATTCATGCCCCAGGACGGCGACAAGCATCGCCTCGCTGTCGACATACTTCAAGAGGCCTCGGAACACGACAATCGTCCCTCCAGGAAAACTTCTCGCATCCGACTCGCTGGATTCCGCGATCAAAACTCGGATCCTTCGGTACCTCTTCGCGTTGCGCGTGAGCGGATGTAATTGCTGGACGAGCGACTGCAGGTAGGCAATGTCTTCGCCCTTGCTGCTGATCGCGATCGACCGGCCGCGCAGCATCTGCAGGAATCGTTCCAAGGCGTCCTGGCCGATCCGGGCCTCTTCCTTGGGCGAAATGTGGACACTCTCCAGAGCGCGCAATTGCTCGGGGGTTTCCTTGCCAAACATCTGCTCGAAAAACTTGTCCGGATCAAACGGGCCCCACCTCTGGCCCGGCCCGGCTGCCCCCTGGGCCGCCAGCGACCCAATTCCAACGAACAGACATGCAAACGATCCCAAAAAAACGCGACATACGATCATGGTTCGGTTCTCCGATGGACGCTCAAGGCCCCGGTGGATAGAGCAACCATTGGGCTCGGCGTTGCGTGAACTGGCGCAGGCCCTCCTCGTAGGTCGCACGGATCAAACGCAAATCCTGGCCCTTCCGGACAGCGTTCAGACAGTCGCGATTTGCGAGCAACCGGTCGAATGCATCCACCTCCCAGTGGTCAGGATAGAGTCGGCGCAACTGCCGGGCAATCTCCAGCCCCACGTCGATAGGCTGCACGGCGTGACGTGCAATAATATGCAGACTGACTCCCTGACAACGTTCACCCGTGAATTTGCTGGCCGATGGAGTGAATTGAACCGGCACGAACCGAATTCCCGGGAGTCCGCTGCGGTTCAGTTCGGATGCAAGCTTTCTCGCGTCCATCCAGGGTGCCCCGATCCACTCGAACGGTCGGTCCGTCCCACGTCCGACCGATAGGTTGGTCGTCTCCAAGAGTCCAATGCCGGGGTAGAGGATTGCCGCATTCAGTGATCGCATGTTGGGTGACGGATTCACCCAGAGCAACTCCGTCTGGTCATAGAAGTCGGCCCGGTGCCAGCCCTCCATCCGAACGACATCGAGTTCGAGTGCAAGCTGTTTCTCTGCCCGGAACAACAAGGCAAGTTCTCCGGCTGTCATACCGTGTCTTACGGCAATCGTATGATAACCGACAAATGACTCTCGCCCGGCATCCAAGACCGGGCCTTGAACAGTCGAGCCGTTGATCGGATTGGGCCGATCGAGCACGACAAACCGCACATTGTGTTGGCTGGCTGCTTCCATGGCATATCCCATGGTCGATATGTAAGTGTAGAAACGCGCCCCGATGTCCTGAATATCAAACACAAGCGTGTCGATTCCCGCGAACATCTCAGCCGTCGGTCGTCGAGTCGACCCGTACAGGCTATAAATCTTGATCCCCGTCTTGCTATCGCGACTGTCCTTGATGCGGGGAATGTCGAGCTTGCCCTCCAATCCGTGTTCGGGGCTGAACAGGGCGATCAAGTCGACGTTCTTGGCGCCGTCAAGTAGTTCGACCGTCGATCGGCCTGTCCGGTTGATTCCCGTCTGGTTGGTAATCAACCCGATGTGCCGCCCGGCCAGGCGTCGAAACTGCTCGTCCTGCAAGACGTCAATCCCCGTCTTGACCGGCGCCGTTTCAAGAATCGCACGTCCGGTTGGTTCCTGCGGGAGATCAGATTGGATGGCAGACACGGCAATGGATCCGATTCGACCGGCCAGACGATTGATCGATCCTCGTCCGTCCGGATGCAGACGGTTACTCAGAAAAATCACGAACAGATTCAACTGTGGGTCCATCCATAACGAGGTACCGGTGAATCCCCCGTGTCCGAACGCCCGATCCGACATCAGGTCTCCTCGATTCGACGAGTAGCCTGTTCGTTTATCCCAGCCGAGCGCGCGAAGGCCGCTGCTGACGCGGTAGTCGGCGGTCATTGTCGCGACGGTGGCGGCCGATAGAACGCGACGGTCACGATACTTTCCTTGGTCAAGGAACATCTGGGCAATTCGAGCGAGGTCGGTCGCAGTCGAGAAGAGTCCTGCGTGGCCGGCAATGCCGCCAAGTCGGTAGGCCCGCGGATCATGGACTTCGCCCTGCATCCAATGTTCATCGCGCTGCTCGGTCGGTGCGGCTCGGCGACACAATTCGACCGAAGGAAGAAAACCCGTCTCCTTCATCTGAAGCGGCTCGAACAGGTAATGCTGCGAAAAAGCATGAACGTCCCGCCCGCTTACCGCTTCGATCAGCCTGGCCAACACGATAAAACCGACGTCCGAGTAGATGAACCGAATCCCCGGCTCAGCCCGCAGTGGCAACTCGCAAATCCGTTTCCATGCGTTCTCCGAACCATCTTGGTAGTCCTTCAGCGAGTTGTCCGGAGTCAGCCCGCCCTGGTGAGTCAGCAGTTGCAGAATGGTGATTGCTTCCTTACCCCGATTGCCGAATTCCGGCAGGTACCGGGCCACGCGATCATGTAACTGAATTCTCCCATGTTCGACCAGTACCATCACGCTCGTTGCCGTGGCAATCGGCTTCGTAAGCGATGCCAAATCGAACACTGTGTCGGTCGTCATCTTGATCGGCTTCGGCCGCACCGACCGGTTTCCAAACGCTTGAAGATAGACCAGTCGCCCCTGGTGCCCGATTGCCACCACACATCCCGGCATTTGATGCTCGCCGATCCCTTTGTCCACGACCGCGTGGATCTGATCGAGCCGGGTGGCCGACATACCGACCTCTTCAGGATCCGCAAACGGCAGCCCCGGCGCGGCCCAAGCCGCATTTGCCTCGGCTCCGGCCAGCAGCAAACCAAGGGCGACTGCCCACGCCTCAACGCGTTGATGTCTCACACCGTGCCTCTTCTTTGTCGCCAGGACTACCTATTCAGGATTCAGATACGTCCGCCCCGAACGTTTTGGCGGGCGCGCCGGTTCCGACCTTTTCCATCCCTTGCCATTCTTGATCGATGTATGCCGAGTGGCAACGGTGTGCTGCCGGAACCGCAGCTTACGCCCTTGACGAGAATCGCAGACACTCGGCAACAGCCAGGCCGACGACAAACGTCACGACTGCCCCGGTTAACGCGTACCACGGCCAGGCAAGGTCCGTTCCGAATTTTACTCCGAAGACGGTCATCAATCCAATCACCAGGCCAATCAACGCAGCCGTTTGGCCGACCCGGCGAGTCAATACACCCAGTGCAAACAGACCGACCAGTACGCCGCTAGTCAGTCCGGCCACGGCCAATACGTTGTTGACGACGACGTCGGCCAGATAGATTCCTCCCATTGCCACACTCATCTGGATCACCCCAAAAACGACCGTAAGGCCGCGGCCCGTCCACAGCGCCTGCGAGTCGGTCAGCTGGACTCGGTCGCCGGACAGGTACCAGTCGCTCAAGGCCGAAGACGCCGATGAATTCAGCGAGCTTGATAATGTCGACATTGCGGCGGCAAATACAGCGGCCAGAATCAGCCCGACGATCCCGTATCCGCGAGGTATTTCGTTCACGATGAACGTTGCAAACACCGTATCGTTCTTCATGAACGGGGTGGCCGGCGGAAAGGCGTCATAGAACGTGGCCAAAGCCACGCCAAGCAATAGGAACAACGCAAACTGGGCAAATACAACAAAACCGCTGGTGACGAGTGCCAGCCCCGCATCACGCCGGTTACGAGCACAGAGGTAACGCTGCACGAGCATCTGGTCCGTACCGTGCGTTCCCAATGACAAAAAGGTACCGCCGATCAGGCCGGCTGCGAACGTGTAGACGCTCGTCAAATCCCAGGTAGTGTCGATCATGCGGAACTTGTCGTGCATTTGCCCAAAGTGGACGAATTGCTCGTAACCACCCGGAAGCCGCGACAGAATGATCCCCAGTGCCAGGACACCACCCAGAACATAGACAATGAACTGAAAACAATCGTTCCAGATGACCGACTTGATACCCCCAAGAAACGTGTACGTTATGGTGGCTGCTCCGATAATCACGATGCACCAGGGAAGAGAAACCGTCAGAATCTGGTTGAGAATGAGTGCGGTAAGAAAGAGACGTAGGCCATCCCCTACGTTGCGTGCGAGAAGAAATATGGCCGAGGCCAATCGCTGAGTGTTTCCACCGAACCGGTGGTGCAACACCTCATACGCCGTGTAGAGCTTACCGGAGAAATAGTGGGGAAGTAGCCAAATGGCGATCAGTGTCCGACCGACGATGAGTCCCATGGCCAGTTGAAGGAAACGCAAATCACCTCCCTGCCGAGCGAAGGCAATCCCCGGCACGCTCAGAAACGTCACCGTGCTGGTCTCGGTCGCAACGATCGATCCCAGGATCGCCCACCAAGGCAGATTTCGGTCCCCCAACAGGTAGTCCTTCAGATTGCGTTGGCCGCGCCCCATCCAGATCCCAAATCCGATAGCGCCGACCAGGTAAACAACCAGAACGGTTAGATCCACAGCGGCCATCGTCATATGCGCGACCCGGTAGTCTGAGTTGGATTCAGGTAGTTAAATGCGGGCGGTCGTCGCCCCGCCGCGATTCGACCAGAGTTCGGGCCATCCAATCGTCCAAGACCCGATCCTCAAATCACATTTCATACCGTATAGTGAATCCCATGCTCGATCAACTGACGACCGAACAACCCAATCCCGAATCGGAGAACATCGACACCCTGTCGGCCCGCGAGATCGTCGATTTGATGAATCGACAAGACGCGCTCGTGGCCGCGGCCGTCGGACGGGAGGCCAGGCACATTGCGCAGGCCGTCGACCTGATCGTTGAACGCCTCCAGCAAGAGGGCCGTCTCGTCTACCTCGGCGCCGGCACCTCAGGGCGACTCGGCGTCCTGGATGCAGCCGAATGCCCGCCGACGTTCAGCTCGCCTCCCGGTCAAGTGCTCGGCCTGATCGCCGGTGGCAAGCGAGCGCTGGTCGATGCGGTGGAGGGGGCCGAGGATCACCCCGAATTTGCCGAGCGAGACCTGACCAGCGTGCAACTGAGCAATCGTGACGTGTTGGTCGGAATCGCCACCA
>CAYNDU010000354.1:0-6447 GCA_964395615.1 uncultured Pirellulaceae bacterium
TCTCGGCCCGGTGCCCATGTGTTGAATGTTGGCTGCGGGCCGTGCAGGGAGGTCATTGAATTGGCGCCCGTGATCCTTCGGACTCGCGCCCATTTTGTCTGCCTTGACTTCGACGTCGAGGCGCTCGATTATTCGTCGCGCCAAGTCGAAGCCGCCGGACTCGGCGCGCACGTCGAGATGCAACAATACAACGCCCTGCGGTTGGTGAGCTTGAAAAAGAACATTGCCCAGTTTGGCAGGCAGGATATCATTTACTCCATTGGACTTCTCGACTACCTGACTGACGACGTCTTGATCCGGCTGATCGGCGGATTGCACGGGTTGCTCAACCCTCGCGGTGTCTTCGTCGCTGTTTTCAAGGACAGCTGCCAATACGATACGGCGGATTACCATTGGCTCGTCGACTGGACCGGTTTTCTGCAACGGACAGCTCGGGAGAGCCAAGGTTTGATGGCGAAGGCGGGTGTGGCCGATCACCAACTGCCGGTCGAGCGCAGTTCGGACGACGTGATGCTCTTCTATCGGCTGATGAGCGACTCGAGTCAAAGCGATCGAGCGACGTTCCGTGAGACCCATTCAGGTTCCGGCACGAAAAACGGGTCGGTGGCCCGCCCTGCGCATAACCGTCGCTTTCGAGTCGAGACTCACCGGCAAAAGGACGTACGTGGGTAATAACCGGCTTGCTTGCCAGGTGATCCAGCGCCCGCATTACCGCACGTAGTGCATCTGGGTGGGGGCGCGGCCGGGAAAAAAAGTGCATTCGCTGTGGTGGACGGTGTTGACCGCTGTTGGGGACGGTATAATGGGGCGCGACGCTGGGGCAGGTGTCGGGATCACGACTCGTTATTCGGGGAAAACGAATGAGCCTGCTTTCCAAGGTATTTGGCGGACTTTCGGCACGGGGAAAGGCGACCGCCCTGTATCGGAAGGGGATTGCCAAGGCGGGTGACCGTGATCTGGAAGGTGCCATCGCCGATTACACGGCCGTGGTCGAGATGAAGGGCGCTCCGACCGACGTGATATCCATGGCCCTTCTTAACCGAGCCCTGGCCTATTCTCGCAATCACGATGATGAGATGGCGGCCGCCGATCTTGACCGCGTCCTGAAGATGCCCGACGCGACGGCTCAAGTGATTACAGCGGCCAAGGAAAAACTCCATCGAATGAAGCGGCGGTCCGCTCGTCCGGAGTAACTCGAAAGAGCTCAGTCGTGCGGCGACTCGCACGAGGAGCCCGATCGCTGGTCCGACTGGAGGCCCTCGTTCAACTTGAGGTATTGCGCCACGTGCAGAATGCCCACGATCGACTTGGCGTCGCGGATCTGACCGTTGTACGCCATCTCGATCGCATCGCGCCAGGTCACAACGAGGTTTTCGATTTCTTCGTCCGGCTGTCGATTTGTACTCGTCGCTGTCAGGCCGGTTGCCACGAACAAGTGCATTGATTCGTCGAGGATGCCCGGTGACAGATAGAACGACCGAACGCACTCGAAGTGGTCGGCCCGATATCCTGTTTCCTCGGTCAGCTCACGCGCCGCCGTTTGCAATGGTGTTTCGGGTGGTTCCAACGTTCCGGCCGGCAACTCGATGAGGGTTTCTCCAACGGCAATCCGTCGGTTACGGATCAGGCACACGTGATCCGCATCGACGATGGGCACGATCGTCACGGCACCGGGATGACGAATGATCTCCCGTTCCTGGAGAGCCCCGTTGCGACCGGCGTAGATTACGCGGTGGACCGCGAATCGAGCAGTCTCCAGGAGTATTCGATCCGTCTCATTCGGTTGTTCCATGATTGGTGGCCCGTGGTACCATTTAACGTATCTTTGCTGTTCCCAAGTTCTCCTACGAACCTGAAAAATCTCAGCGCGGCTGAGTAGCGATCCAAGCCTGTCATGGTACCGTCAGGGGCTTGTCTCGGCGAGTGGGGAGTCAGTACCAGAGGGCTCTGCCTGAGCCCGAATCCTCTTCGTGCACGGCGCGAACACCGCTCCGGCCGATTGTGCGCGGCGGCACTCGCCCTGTTCCAGGCGATGTAATACGATGTCTTCATAACAGGGTGTCCACGAGCGCGTCGGGCAGAACGGCTCGGTTGGCGTCGGACAAGCGATGGGAAACGGGTGAGTGAACGAGCGAGGTCTCCAATGACGCGGGCGCGAGAACTTGAAACGAGTGAGCTTCGATGGTCCTGTGGCGAGTCGCTGATAGGGGGCCAGTCGTCGGACGACCTGGAGGACCTTCACGAAATACTCGGCCAACGCCGGGCTCTCGACGCTGTGCAATTTGGAATCGGGATTCGGAGCGACGGGTACAACATGTTCGTGCTCGGCCCGCCCGGTCTGGGGAAACGATCCACGTTGCAACGTTTTCTCGGAGAAAAATCCGCGACTCAGGATCGCCCGGATGATTGGTGCTATCTTCATAATTTCGAGTCGCCGCACAAGCCGGTCGCACTGCGTTTACCGGCTGGGAGAGGACTGCATCTAAAACGCAGCATGGCCGCCCTGGTCGAAGAGCTAAGGACAGCGATCCCGGCTGCACTGAAGATCGAGGAACACAACACTCGTATTCAAGAAGTAGAAAGGGCGGCCAAAGAGCGGCACGAAAGCGCCTTTCGGGAGTTGTCGGATCGAGCGGTTGCCCGCGGCCTGCAGCTCGTCCAAACGCCGCAGGGATACGCGATGGCGCCGATGCGCGACGGGGAAGCGATTGGCTCGCAAGAATTTGAAAAACTAGATCCAGCGGAGCGCGACAAAATCGAGCGCGCGGTGGCCGAGTTCCAGGAGGAGCTCAAAGCGTTGGTCGAACAGGTCCCCGAACGGCGAAAGGAGATGCGGCAGAAGATCGACGAGATCAATCGGCAGGCTACACGGGCCGCGACTTGCGCCCCTTTTCGAGAGTTGCGAAGCGAGTATCACGAGATGTCGGCCGTGTGCGATTACCTGACCGCCGTCGAACAAGACGTGATTGAATCGGCCGACGAGTTCTTGCCCCACGACGAACGGTCCGAAGCCATGTCGACGATGGGGCTTCCCCAGCAGTCCGGGCTGACGCGGTACGAAGTGAACCTCCTCGTCGACAACTCGACGACCGATGGCGGGCCGGTCGTGTTCGAGAATCACCCGTCGTATCAGAACCTGCTGGGTCGGGTCGAGCATGAATCTCGCATGGGCACCCTGGTGACGCAATTCAATCTGATCAAACCCGGCGCCCTGCACCGGGCCAACGGCGGCTATCTGGTGATCGACGCTTTGAAGCTGCTGCAGCAACCCTTCGCCTGGGAGGGAGTGAAACGTGCGCTCAATACGAAACAGATGAGTATTGAGTCGCTGGGCGAGGCAACCGGCACGATCAGTACCGTGACTCTGGAGCCCGAGCCGATCCCCCTGGATGTCAAGGTAATTCTCGTGGGTGACCGGATGCTTTACTACACCCTTTACCAACAGGATCGGGACGTTGCGGAACTGTTCAAAGTTGCGGCTGACTTCGATGAGCAGATGGAGCGAACCGATGAGAGTTGCCGGCTCTACGCCCGATATCTGGCTACCATGGTTCGCCAAGAGGGGCTTCGACCGTTCGAGACGCCTGCACTCGCCAATGTGATCGAGCACAGCGTTCGCCTCGCTGGTGACGCAGAGAAACTCTCCACCAGTATGCAAACAATCGTCAGCCTGTTGAGGGAAGCCGACTACTGGGCCTCCAATGACGAGGCCACCACCGTCACGGCTCGGCATGTGACTCTGGCGATTGAGAAACAGGTCTACCGATCCAATCGTGTGCAGATGCAGGTCTACGAGCGGATCCGTCGAGGCACCGTGTTGATCGATACAAGCGGGCGCCAGGTAGGGCAAGTTAATGGACTGTCGGTGATCGACATGGGGAATTACGCGTTTGGGCAACCGTCACGCATCACGGCGACGACGCGAATCGGGAAGGGAGACGTCATAGACATTGAGCGCGAAGTGGAATTGGGCGGTGCCTTGCATTCGAAAGGCGTTCTGATTCTGTCTTCGTTTCTGGCGACACGATTCGCCAAGAGTAAGCCGCTTGCGCTCGCCGCGAGTCTGGTATTCGAGCAATCGTATGGACTGGTCGATGGCGATAGCGCCTCGGCGGCCGAGCTCTGCGCCTTGATGTCGTCGCTGGCCGACGTCCCCATTGATCAGGGCCTGGCTATCACCGGTTCAGTCAATCAGCGTGGATGCGTGCAGGCCATCGGGGGAGTCAACGAAAAAATTGAAGGGTTCTTCGACGTTTGTTCGAGCTTGGGACTCAACGGTCGGCAGGGCGTGTTGATTCCTTCGGCAAACGTGAAACACCTGATGCTGCGAGACGATGTGGTCGCGGCCGTCGCTTCCAACCAGTTTCGCGTGTGCGCGGTCGAGTCGATCGATCAGGCGCTGCAGTTATTGACCGGACTCGAGGCCGGTGCTCCCGATGAAAACGGCCAGTACCCCGATGACTCGGTGAACGGGCGCGTGGCCCGCCGACTGGATGAGTTATTTGCATTGCGGCAAGCCATGACCGGAGGTGCCGACGAACCCGAGAAACCGTAGGATCGAGACAATCGCCCGTGGATGAATCGCGATCAGCCCGGGCGACGCAATCGGCCACCCCACATGCCCCAACGGAAACTGGCGTTCACGTACCGATTTGTGTAAAAGGGGAATAGGATCGCGATGATCGGAGACTGAAGATCCTCGATTGGGTCGTGGGACCAGTATCCTCCTGCTCTTATCCGGACCGGACCACTCACACTTGGATGACGCGTCATGATGATCACTTCTCGACGATTTGCCTTCGTCGCAACACCCGCTTTTCTACTCCTGTTCGGTTCGATGGTGTGCGCCGATCCAGCCGATTGGCCTCATTGGCGCGGACCGCAATTCAACGGATCCAGTGGTGAAAGCCGATTGCCGGCCAATTGGAGCATGGACGAGAATATTCGTTGGAAGACCGCATTGCCCGGTCCAGGCGCCGCGACACCCATCGTCTGGAAGGACCGTGTGTTTGTGTCGTCAACGAACACGAAGACCGAGGGGCTCGTGTCGCTCTGCCTGAGCCGCACGAGTGGTAAAATCCTGTGGCAGCGCGATGTTGAGAACAGTATCCGAAAGGACACTCGCAGCACCTTTGCTGCGCCGTCGCCGGTGACCAACGGCAGCCAGGTTGTCTTCTTTTACGGCAATGGCGACCTGCTGGCCTTCGACTTCACAGGCAAACTGCTCTGGCAGCGCAACATTCAAAAGGACTTTGGAGATTTCGCCTTCCTCTGGACGTTCAGCTCGTCTCCCTTGTTGTTCGACGGCCGTCTCTATCTTCAAGTTCTGCAACGAGATGTGGCGGTTCGGGGGGCCGGGTTTGAGGACCGCACGAACGAGTCTTACCTGCTGGCTCTCGATCCCCGGAATGGCAAGGAGCTCTGGCGACATGTGCGGCCGAGCCAGGCCGTTGCAGAGTCTCGGGAAGCGTTTTCTTCCCCCATCCCGCACTCGGTTAACGGTCAACCCGAGCTGCTGGTCGTTGGCGGAGACGATCTATCGGGGCACGACCCGGCAACGGGGCGCGAATTGTGGCGCTGGGGTACTTGGAATCCGACCCGCATTTCGCATTGGCGACTCGTTCCCTCGCCCGTGGCCGAGCGGGGAGTGATTCTGGCGTGCGGGCCAAAACGGTCGCCCATCTTCGCTGTGCGATCCGGCCAGAAGGGACACCTGACGGATCGTGCGCTGGCCTGGGATAGTGCCGAACTTCGCGACGTTTCGGCCGACGTCCCCACTCCGGCCGCTGACGAAGGAGATTTCTTCGTGTTAAGCGATGTGCGGGGCAAGTTGAGTCGTGTCGAGGCGAAGACCGGCCGCGTGAAATGGTCGGTATCGACGCCCGGTGTCCGCAAATATGAGGCGTCACCAACCGTGGCAGACGGAAAGGTCTACCTCGTAAATTTTGACGGGCTGGTCGTCGTCGTTCGTGCCGAAAACGGTGAGATCCTCAACCAGATTCCAATGGATGTACCGTCCGAATCTCCCGTGCGATCATCCGTGGCCGTCGCCCACGGAAATCTGTTTATTCGCATGAATGCGATGCTGTACTGTGTCGGCTCCGACTCGCCATGATGCGCTTGCTCGAAGACACGGGATGGAGCATGGGGCAGCATCCACTCGATCGACTTGCTCGGTCGCAGGACCCGGCTTGCGAAGGTGGCCGCTGCAAAACCAGGTTCGCTGGTGGCTTAAGCGACCGGGTGCGGTCGACGAAGTTGAGAGAATCTCGGTCCCTCGTTGGGTTGCGTATACCGTTCGACCACGGTCACGACGGATGATGCGAGGGGAACATGCGACTGGCGGCCACCCCAACCAGCAGAATGGCCAGGGTGGCGATGACCGTGATCAGGAAGCTGGGAAACGGGCTCCGCAAACGGTAGCCGAGCGAGTCTTCGGGAAACGGG
>CAYNDU010000355.1:0-6446 GCA_964395615.1 uncultured Pirellulaceae bacterium
GGCAAGCTGCCCGTGGCAACGAAAGGTACACGCGCCCCCGTACCTACGGGCAGCCCTGCCCGTAGGAGACGGCCGTTGCGGCCACGTCAGGCAACTCGCTAGGTCGAATCGCCGGAGGCCTGATGTTGTGCGAATCGCGGGTCCTTGATGCCGAGCACCAGTTTCCATTCCTGGACGGAGCAATAGAGTACGGGAACCACGAGCATCGTCATGACTTCGATCAACATGCCTCCGAAACTGGGAATGGCCATGGGGACCATAATATCCGAACCTCTTCCGGTGGACGTTAGCACCGGGAGCAGGGCGAGTATCGTGGTGGCCGTCGTCATCAGGCAGGGGCGCACTCGGCGCACACCGGCTTCCAGAGTCGCCTGTCGGGCGGCAAGCCGGTCGTCGATTTCATGTTTGTAAAAGCTCTGGTCGAGGTACGTAGCGATCACGACGCCATCATCCGAGGCGATTCCGAACAGGGCCAGGAAGCCGACCCAGACGGCGACACTCAGGTTAATCGGATGGATCTGAAAGAGGGTCTGCAGGCTGGATTCGAAAAGGTCGAAGTTGAGGAACCAGGGTTGGCCGTAGAGCCAGAGCATGATAAACCCGCCGGCCCAGGCGATGGCGATGCCACTGAAGACCAGGGAGGTAGTGATCACGGAGCGGAACTGCATGTAGAGGATCATAAAGATGATAAACAGGGCCAGGGGGAGGACGCCCATCAGCCTCTTCTGTGACCGGACCTGGTTTTCATAATTCCCGGCGAAGGAATAGCTGACACCGCGTGACAGGAAGAATTGGCCGGAGTCGATCTTCGAGGCGAGGAACTGCTGGCATTCCTCGACGACATTCACTTCGGCGTGATCGGGTTTCATATCGAACAGCACGTAGGCCGTGAGGAACGTGTCTTCGCTCTTGATCACCTGTGGTCCACGGACGTAATGGATTTCGGCCACCTGGGCCAACGGAATTTGCGACCCGTCGCGAGCGGGAACCAGGATTTTCTCGAGGCTCTCGATTTCGTTGCGTAGTTCTCGCAAGTATCGGATGCGCACGGGGAACCGTTCTCGACCTTCCACGGTTGTCGTCACGGTTCGTCCGCCGACGGCGACTTCGATGACGTCCTGCACGTCACGGATCGTCAGGCCGTAGCGGGCGATTCGGTCGCGTTTGAACTCGATTTCCAAATAGGGCTTTCCGACGACCCGGTCAGCGATCACGGCTGAAGCCTCGACGCTGGGCACCTGTTTGAGCAACGTTTCAATTTCCAGTGCCGTTTTTTCGATCGTCTCCAGATCCGGGCCTTTAATTTTCACGCCCATGGGTGCCCGCATGCCGCTTTGCAGCATAACGATTCGAGCTGCGATTGGTTGCAAACGGGGTGCCGACGTGGTACCGGGCACCTGAGCGGCCAGCGTGATTTCCTTCCAGATATCGTCGGGCTTGGTGATACCGGGCCAGGCAGTTCGCCCGGAGTTCAGGTCCGGGTCGAGTTTTGGTCGCCATTGTCGGAACGGCACTCCCGCCGGGTCGGGGATCAGGTGTCCCTGTTTATTGCGCGCATATTTTCCCTGCACGCGATACGGTTGACCGTCAGGAGCCAGCAGCAGTTTCCCGTTTCGGTCCTGGCACCAGTCAAGTTCTTGCGGGTCGAATTGATAATTCACACGGTGGCCGTCTTTGTCGACGATGAACTCCGAGTAGTAGTTGATAACGGTCTCAATCATCGAGACCGGGGCCGGATCGAGTGGGCTGCGAACACGGCCGATCTTTCCAACCGCCAGTTCCACTTCCGGTATCGCGTTGATCCTGCGATCCTGCAATGAGAGTACTTGCGTCGCCTCGCCGATGGAGGCATGGGGCATGGTGGTCGGCATGTAAAGGTACGATCCTTCGTCGAGTGGCGGCATGAATTCTTTGCCGAATCCGTCCCAGCTGCGGGCCACTGACCATTGAACGATGGTTGCGAGCGAGGCGTGTTGAATCTCGTCATCCCATTTACGACCCTTCAATCCGGCCAGACGGTATTTTAGGCGATCCATGGCCGAGCGTTTCTGCAATTGATCGGGCTTGAGTGCCTGGGCCTCGAACTCCTTTGGGATCGGACCCAGATAGGCCCCCGGGCCCAGCCACATGCTGAAGCCGCAGAACATGATGACCGCCGGCAGTGACAGAAACAACAGTTTGTGGTTGAGACACCACCAGAGAATCGGCTTGTACAGGAACTTCTGAAACAACTGAAAGAAGACAAGTAGCCCGCCAATCAGCATGGCGACAAAGGCCAGGTTGCGGACAAGTCCCTTTTCGGGTCCCAGGGGCAGCCAATCTTCGGTCAGCAGTACTCCTACCAACAGCACGGCGCCGGCATTCGCCAAGAGCATACTGCTTTTTCTCAGCCGCAAACGCCACCGGTCGAATCGAACCGGCAAGGATTCTTCGACCAGCTTGTAGGCACCGATGCCCATCAGAATGGCACCGGCCCACCAGACCCAGGCACCGGCGATTACCAGTCCAGACACAAGCAGCCCCGCGAACAGCATGATGCGAGCCAGGCGAACACGCACTCGGGATGTGAACAGCAAATGGGCAGCCGGCGGGATGATCGTCAGAGCGACAATAACCGAAGCGGCCAATGCGAACGTCTTGGTAAATGCCAGAGGTCTAAACAGTTTCCCTTCAGCGCCCATCATGGTAAAGACGGGAAGAAAACTGACGATCGTAGTCGCAACGGCCGTCAAAACTGCCCCCCCCACTTCGGTCGACGCCCGGAAGACGACCTCCAGTCGATCTTCGTCCGGCGGGGCTTCATCCAGATGTTTGAGTATGTTCTCGCAAAGGATGATACCCATGTCGACCATGGTGCCGATCGCGATGGCGATTCCCGACAGGGCCACGATATTCGCGTCCACATGGAACACTCGCATGGCGATAAAGCACATCAAGACAGCAAGGGGCAACAGGATGCTGATCAAGATGGAACTGCGCAAGTGCATCACCATCACCAGAATCACGATGATTGTCACGAGGATTTCTTCAGTCAGTGCCGTATTCAGCGTCCCAAGCGTTTCGTAGATGAGCCCGGTTCGGTCATAGAACGGCACGACCGTTGCCTGGCTGGTAGTAACCCAGACCGGCCACTCTTTGCGCGGCTGAGACCGCAGGTGTTTGACCCATTGATCGTGATTCAGGACCGATTCTTGGAACGCGTCGAAACCTGCTCGAGAAGCGTAGGCTACGACCTCTTCACGCGCGACTCGGCGATAGTCTATGACCGCCTTCGTTGGCAGTCCCGGCTGGAATTTCTTGATCTTATCCTTGACGTTCTTGATCGCCTGCAACGGATTGAATCCATAGCGGACGACGACCACGCCGCCGACGGCCTCGGAGCCGCCCTTGTCAAGCGCTCCGCGTCGCAGCGCGGGGCCCATCGTCACGTGCGCGACGTCCTTGACGTAGATCGGGACATTGTCGTTGACTTTGACAACACTATTCTCGATGTCCTTGATGTTCTCGATGAACCCAAGGCCACGTATCAGGTACTCCACCTTGTTGATCTCAATACTCCGTGCGCCGACGTCGATATTCGAGTTCTTGACGGCCATGAAAACGTCGTCCAACGATACGCGGGCAGCACGCATTGCGTCCGGATCCACATCAATCTGATATTCCTTGACGAATCCACCCACCGAGGCGACTTCGCTGATACCCTCGGCGCCAAGCAAGTAGTACCGGACATACCAGTCCTGAATCGTGCGCAGCTGATCGCGGTCCCAGCCGCCGGCCGGCTTACCGTCCGGATCGCGGCCTTCGAGCGTATACCAGAAGATCTGCCCGAGCGGCGTCGAGTCGGGGCCCAGTGTCGGCGTGACGCCTTCCGGCAAAGTCCCGCCCGGGAGGCTGTTGAGTTTTTCCAACACGCGCGTACGCGACCAATAGAACTCCACATCGTCCTTGAAAATGACGTAAATCGTCGAGAATCCGAAAAACGAGTAACTTCGCACCGTCTTTACGCCGGGCACGCCGAGCAGCGAGACGGTCAACGGGTAGGTGATCTGATCCTCTACGTCCTGAGGCGACCGGCCCATCCATTCGGTGAAAACAATCTGTTGGTTCTCACCGATGTCGGGGATCGCATCGGTCGGCACCGGACTGCGCGGCAAGCCGCCGACTTTCCAGTCGAACGGGGCAACCACGATGCCCGCCGCACTGATGAAGACGACCAGCAACAAGACGATCAGCTTATTTTCGAGACAGAAACGGATAACTATACCGATAGCTTTGTCGATCATCGTATATCCAACGCGATGCAAGGGGTTCAGTGATTGGAGGATTCGGTGGAGGCCGGGGCATCGGAAGCCTCGGCCTCGGCGGGCTTGTCGTCCAGGACCGGCTCGACACGGTCAGCACACTTCAGCATGCTCGAACCGTAGTACGGATTGCGAGTCTGGTCATTGTCCTGGTACCAGGTCGCCCCTTGACCTTGAAAGGCCATCGGACAGTGCAACTCGAATACAGTCTGCCCGGGACCGAATCCAAAGCTCTTTGCCAATACTCCGATTTCCTGGGACAGAGGGTAGAAGGCGACCCTTGCGGCTTTCATGTCCTTGGCGGCCAACATGCCGGTCACCAGTTTCTTCAGGTTCGTCTGTTCGCGCCGCCATACCTCGGCCGCATGTCCGGAGACCTTCCCTGCATCGACCGATGCCAGAGCCGCCTTCAGGCTCTGCGTGGTCTTAAGGGCCTGAGCGCCGTCGTCGGAGGCAAGCGACTGTTGGATCGCCAAATATTGAATCCAGATTCGTGCCAATTCGGCCTTGAAATCGGGATTCACCACCAGCCGCTCGATGACGGGCTCCGGCTGATTTTCGACCCCGAGCGCCTCGCGCATCCGTCGCATGTGGCCCTTGGTCAGCAGGAAGACGCGGTCCAACTCGTCCGGCTCCAACACATCATGTCCCTCAACGGCGTCGTTGGACAGCAACATGGCGTATTCGTTCCATTGCAGCCTCGCGTCGCCGGTCAGTTGTTTTCGATCGACCTGACCAAGCGCCTGACCGAATCGGGTAAAGGCCTCCGAGACGTTCGCGGCGTCGGGGTCCCCCATCGCTTTGGACAATTCCTCGTACGCGGCCTCCAGATCACGGATCTGGGAATAGAAGTCCGCCGAGTAGACCATCGCATGCTCTTCCTGCCCGTCACCCTTCTTCCCGTCGGCCATCTGGCCGTGGTGGTGTGCGCTGCTGCTCCCTCCTCCCGCTGGAGTCATCATGCTTGGCTTGGCGCTCAGCTGAATTTCCGAGTCGATTTTGAAGTTGCCCGCGATGACAACAAGTTCACCGTCCTGCAATCCGTTTCGCACCAGGTAGTAGTCTCCGGCCCGGGTGCCCAGCACGATTTCACGACCCTCAAAGGTCGGGTCGCCGACCGGTGCGAATTGAGCGCGCGCCTCGTCCATCACGGTTTCAATCTGGCTCACTGTCTGCTTGGCGGCGCTGGGAGATTTCGTACGGCTCCCGGCCAAGGCCAATTGGCTCAACTGATCCGCGAATTGGTTCCAGGTCTCGCGAGCGAAGGGCGTTCCGGGCTGATCGTAGGGGCGGTCCAGCATTTTGGCATAGGTTGAAAACGCCTCGCGAACCGCCGCCGTCTTGCCGTCATTGACGATGGTCGATAGTGTCAGAAAGGCAGGTTCGGCAAAGGAAGGCATGTCCGGCAACCGGACGTAGACGACCGCTCGCGTTCCGGTCACCAACACCGCCTGGCGAGGGACGACCAAAGGCGCTGCAAACTGGCCGGCGTCCGGCGTGACATAACCCAACGTCTCGGCACGGACCAGGGGCATTCCGCAGATATCACATGTCCCCGGTTCATCCTTGATCACCTCCGGATGCATCGGGCTGATCCACTTTCCGGCCAGGGACGGGTCCATCACTTTTCCGCCCCCGGCGACGCGCGGAGTGACCACAGCGCGGACGAACATATCGGGCTTCAGTTTTCCCTGCTCGTTCGGCACATTCACTCGCACCTTCACCGTGCGTGTCTTGTCGTTAAGGACCGGCTGAATGAATGCGATCCGGCCGTGGAATTCCTCGCCCGGATAGGCTTCCGTCGTTACCGTGACGTCCTGGCCATAACGAACCCATGGCAGATCGGATTCGTAGGCGTCCAGGTGGACCCAGACTTGAGTCAAGTCCGCAACGGTATAAATTCGGTCTCCCAATTTGACCCGCTCGCCTTCCTGCTTCAGTTTCTCAATCACGACGCCGCTGACGGGCGAGTAGATCGTTACATTGGCCATCGGCGCGCTGCGGGCTTCGACCTTCTTGATCTGATCCTCCGACAGGCCGAGCAGGCGGAGTTTTTCGCGTGCTGATTGGACCAGATCCAGGTTCGTCGCACCCAGTCGTGGTGAGCATGCTGGTCGCTCTCGCGACTCATTCAGAGGGTCTACA
>CAYNDU010000356.1:0-6436 GCA_964395615.1 uncultured Pirellulaceae bacterium
TGTGCGGAGTCGCCGCGGGCGAGCCCGCGCACAAAGCACTTCGGAGACTCGTCGGCGAGGGAGTTCAAGTGAATGCGACTTTGATTTTTTCCGTGGCGCAAGCGTGGAATGCAGCCCGAGCCGGCGCCACGTATATCAGCCCGTTTCTCGGGTGGCGCGAACAGCATGGTGATGAGGCCCATTCGCTGATCCCCGAAGTTGCCGCCCTGTTGGATGTTTGTGATTACCCCGCTCAGATCATCGCCGCCTCGGTTCGAAACGCTCGACAAATTGGCGAAGTGGCCATTGCCGGCGCACATTGCATAACGGCCTCCGTCGCCGTCTATGAGAACAGTTTCCGCAACCCCTACACAAACATGGGAGAACAGATCTTCCAGGACGCCTGGGATGCAACGCCCGAGGCCGGTGACCAATAACGTGGACGCGTTGCGCACGACTGAATTCTTCCACGGTCCTGCCGGCCAATGGAGCTCCATCGCATAGCGCCGCCCATCCGGCAATGGATGATTCGCCTCACGTGGGATGTGAACGCAACCTCTGGGTCGGAGCGTATTGACCCAGCCCGTCGCACCCAGCGGCCGGACCAGGCCAGCTCGATCGCAGCAATCTACTTTCAATCGGAGAACCGTCTATGCCAACTTCGCTTCCCGATCATAAACTGGCTCCCTACCTCAACGGGCAATGGATCGACCGAAGAAACGAGCTGTCCGTCCTGAACCCATCGACCGGCGAACCCATTGCCTCGGTTGGTACCGTATCGCGGGCCGACGTTGCGGCAGCACTGTCCTCAGCTTCCGACGCCTGGCCTGCGTGGCGAGCTCAGACGGGTCGCCAGCGAGGCGAGTTTCTCCTGGCAATCGCTCAACGACTGAGCCAGCGCGCCGAGGAAGTGTGTCGCGCGATCACGCTCGAAAACGGCAAGCCGCTGGCCCAGAGCCGCGGCGAATTCGCAGTGGCCATCGATCATCTGCGATGGTATGCGGCGGAATCCGAGCGGGCCTATGGTCGAATCGCACCGCCACAGGTTCCGAACAAACGACATCTGGTGCTTCGCACGCCCGTCGGCGTGGTCGGAGCGATCGCACCCTGGAATTTCCCGCTGGTACTGGCCGTCCGCAAATTGGCGCCTGCCCTTGCGGCCGGTTGCCCGGTCGTCCTCAAGCCGGCCAGCGCTACGCCGTTGAGCTGTTGTCTGTTGGCCGACGTCATTAACGAGGTTGGCCTGCCGCCCGGCGTCTTTCAGTGCGTGCATGGCCGTGCCAACGAGATTGGGAACGAACTGCTCGAGAATCCACTCTGCCGAAAAATCACTTTCACCGGATCGACGGAGGTTGGCAAGTTACTGGTCGCACGTGCCGCTCAGACCATGACGCGGCTCTCCCTGGAGTTGGGTGGCCAGGCACCGTTACTTGTCTTTGACGATGCTGATCTGGAATCGGCTGTCGAAGGCGCGTGCATCGCAAAGTTTCGCAACACGGGCCAGTCGTGTATCGCCGCCAATCGAATCTATGTTCAGCGGTCGATAGCCGACCGTTTTCTACCCGCATTCGTCAGCCGCGTGGAACAATTGAAAATCGGCGACGGATTGGAACCGGACGTGGAAATTGGCCCGCTCATAGATGATGGAACGGCGAATCACGCCCTGCATCACATTGAAGACGCGACGGATCGCGGCGCCCGCCTGCTATGCGGCGGCCGTCGATTGACGGACCGACCCGGTTATTTTCTCGAGCCGACCGTTTTGGCCGACGTGCCTGACGAAGCACTCTGCCTGACCCAGGAAACATTCGCGCCGGTCGTGCCGATCAGCCTGTTCGATGAAGAATCCGAAGCCATTGCCCGAGCCAACGACACGCGGTACGGTCTGGCGGCTTACGCCTTCACTCGTGACATCTCCCGAGTCTGGCGACTGGCCGAGCAACTGGAGGCCGGCACGATCGGCATCAACGAAACCGTTCCCGCCACAAGCCAATGTCCGTTCGGCGGATTCAAGGAGAGCGGTTGGGGACGGGAACTGGGCATCGAAGGCATGGACGCATTTCTAGAGACCAAGCATGTTTCACTCGGCGTTGAGCCGTAATCTGAGTCTCGGATGGTTGGCGATGATCGTGCCTGTTGAGTAGCGCTCGCGGCCACTGTCCGGACAAGTGCAAAACGGAGCGAGCCGCCATGCGACTGGATTTTTCCGATGAACGAGTGTTAGCCGTTGTCGCCCATCCGGACGACGCCGAATACTTCTGCGCTGGCACGTTGGCTCGCGCTCGAAGCGAGGGCGCCGTAGTCGCCGTCGACGTGTTGTGCCAGGGCGACAAGGGGCAGGGGAAAGGGGCGCACGGTGATGACCTGGTCGAAAAGCGACGACGAGAAATGCAGACAGCCGCCGAATTGCTGGGTGCCGAGCTCATGTCGGCAGAGCGGCCTGACGGTCAATTACGTGACGATGATCGACTTCGTCGAGTGTTGCTGGACCATTTTCGCAGCTTCCGACCAACGCTGGTATTGACTCACTCGCCTCGCGATTACCATCCTGATCACCGCTCGGCAGCCGCAGTAGCGGAAGCGACGACCTGGTTTTCCGCCTCGGCCGGCCAGAGCAGTCAATTCGAGGTGTTACGGAAGCAGCCGGCCCTTTGGTGGATGGACACCATGAACATGGTCGACTTTCAACCAGGCTTCTTTGTCGACATTTCTGATCAGTTACTGCTAAAACAACAACTGCTGGCCTGTCATACCAGTCAGATGGCCCGCGGTTGCGACGAAGATTTCTCACCTCTAGTCGACCAGATGACACGCCAGAACCAGATGCGAGGCGCTCAATGCGGCGTGGCGGCGGCTGAGGTGTTTCAAATGCACTTGGCCTGGAAACGGCCCACCGCCTGGTAACAGACCAAGGAGACGATGATGGCCAACATCCCAAGTAAGCCAGACGCCTGGTACGCAGGAATCGGGCGTTACCAATGGTTGGTCCTGTCGATCGCCTGCATGGGCTGGATCTTCGATGTCTTTGAAGGCCAGATCTTTGTCGTCTACAAGTCACCTGCCTTGGCCGATCTGCTCAACGTCGCGGAAACTCACACGCAAGTCGACTGGTACGGTAACCTGGGATCCGCTTCGTACCTGACCGGCGGTGCCTTTGGGGGTTTGCTATTCGGCCTCTTGGCGGACCGGTACGGCCGTCGGCAGAGTCTCGTATGGAGCATCCTGGCCTATTCGCTGTTCACCGGTCTCCATTTCTTCGCGACAAGCGCGTGGCAAGTCGTGGTCTTGCGTTTTCTGGTAGCGACGGGAGTCGCGGGCGAGTGGGCCATCGCCGTCGCCCTGGTGGCCGAGGTGTTTCCGCCGAAAGCCCGGGCGGCAGCCGGGGGCATCTTTCACGCGACGAGTGTCCTCGGTGCCGGTCTCGCGGCCGGTGTCGGAATGATCCTGGTTTCCCAGAAAGATTGGCGCCCCGCCTTTCTGGTTGGACTGCTGCCGGCCGTACTGGTTCTGTTTGTGTTGAGATTTGTCAAGGAGTCCTCCCGTTGGCGAGAATCCCAGGAGCTACAGAAGAAGAAAAACAAACAGACAAGTGCCTGGAGCATCCTCGCAGAACTACTGGGCGACCGTCGATGGCAGGGGCGGGCCCTGTTGGGGCTCGGCCTGGCATCGATTGGATTGGGCACTTACTGGGGCATTTACGTCTGGGGCCCTGAGCTCGTGCAGGAGGTGTTGACCGATAGCATGAGCGAAGAGAAACGTCGTTCGGCAGCCGACTTCGTCTACATGTTGATGAACCTGACCGGCGGGCTGGCGGGCCTGCTGTTATTCGCACCGATAGCGATGAAGACAAACCGTCGAACGGCGTTTGCCTTTTACCACATTGGAGCGATCATCGTCGTTCCGGTGACATTCCTGGGATGCCACGCGTATTGGCACACGCTCATTCTACTGCCGATGATGGCCTTCTTTGTCGTCGGCATGCATGCTGGTTACGCGATCTATTTTCCGGAGCTGTTTCCGACTCGGCTGCGAGCGACCGGGGCGAGCTTCTGTTTCAATGTTGGTCGGTTTGTGGCAGCATTTATGTTGATCTTCCGTGGGTTTCTGCGCGACTACCTCGGCTTGCGCTGGGCAGTTACGACCATGGCCGGCCTTTTTCTGATTGGTCTGATTCTGATCTGGTTCGCGCCTGAGACCAAAGACAAGGACCTGCCCGAGTGATTACTTTTGTATCGATAGGCAAGGAGCCGTTCACCCATGGATCGTGCGCTCGAGGCTCGTGATCTGCTACAACTCACGGTTGCCGAGTTCCAGAAACAGTGCGGGAACCGGTTGGTCGTGCTGCCGAATGTCGACGAGCTCCACCGTCATTTCGCAGACGAGGTAGCCGGTGAGTTGATTGCTCGAAACGCGAAGGGGCAACCGACTCGACTGATTTTGCCGGTGGGCCCCGTCGCCCAGTACCCGTTGTTGGCCGAGCGAGTGGCGTCCGAGCGCATTTCCATGGAGAACACGTGGTTGTTCTTCATGGACGAGTATTGTGACGACCTGGGGCGAAGTGTCACAGAAGATCATCCGTTGAGCTTCGCCCGGATCGCACGTCGAGAGTTCCTGGACCGCCTTCCTGCGGCGCTCGGGCCACCACGCGGTCAGGTCGTGTTTCCATCCGACCGAAACATCCACGACGTGGGTTCACAGATTGAACGAGTAGGCGGTATCGACACGTGCTACGGCGGCATTGGCATGCATGGCCACGTCGCGTTCAACGAGCCGGAGCCTGGTGTTTCACTGAGCGATCCGCGTTGCGTATTGTTGAATGATGTGACGCGAACGATCAATTGCCTGCGGGCCGGTGTTGGGGGCAATCTTGTCGCGTTTCCGCGCAGGGCCGTCACATTGGGGATGCAGCAGATTCTGAACGCTCGACGCATTCGCCTCTACTGCCGCAACGGCATTCCTTTCGACTGGGCGAATCTCGTGCTGCGTCTTTCCCTGTTGGGCAGCCCGGGCGACGACTACCCGGTGACTCATTTGAGACACCACAACGACTTTGTCGTCATCTCGGATCAAGAGACGGCCTCACGACCGAAGTCCTTATTGTAGAGCCACCCATCCACAGGTTCACCATGGCAGAACCGACACTGACGTCGCAGGAGATTCACCATGAATTCAGAGAATGTACGATTCGGGCTTGTCGGCTTCGGGGCGTGGGGGCAACACCACGCTGCGGCCATTGCGCGAGCGAACGGCGCAAAATTGGCGGCCATATGTGCGAAATCGGAGGAATCACAAAATGCGGCGGCTCAGGAATACCCAGAGGCTTGCGTTGCTGACGACTATCGACAACTTGCCCAAATGGAAGATCTTGACATCGTCGACGTGGTGGTTCCCAATTACATGCATCACGAAGTTGCCGCGTCGGTGTTGACGGCCGGAAAACACCTGATGCTGGAAAAACCAATGTGCTTGAGCGTGGCCGATTGCGACGACCTGCTTGCTCTCGCTGAACGAAATGACCGCAGGATCTTCATCAACCATGAGTTTCGATTATCATCGCTGTGGTCGCTGGCTCACAAAATGGTTTCAGACGGGAGCATTGGGCGGCCGCAGTACGTTCTGGTCGAACTGTCACGTAACCCCTATCGACAGGGTTCGGACGGCTGGCGATTCGACATTGATCGGGTCGGCAATTGGATTTTGGAGGAACCGATACATTTTTTTGACCTGGCTCGCTGGTACCTTGAATCAACTGGTGATCCTGAGACCGTCTACGCAACCGCCAACTCCCGTCAGCCGGGGCACCCGGAGTTGCAGGACAACTTCAGCGCGATTGTGAACTTCTCAGGGGGAGGCTATGCGGTCGTATCGCAGACGTTGAGTGCATTCGAGCATCATCAGACGGTCAAGATCAGCGGTACCGATGGAGCGCTATGGGCGAGTTGGAGTGGTGCTAAGGATCGAACGCGCCATCCCACGTTCTGGCTGAAGGTTTTTGACGGCGTACGTGTTCGTGACATCGAAATATCAAGGGCAACCGGAGAATTGTTCGAACTGGAAGATCACATGGATTGCACTGTTCAAGTCTTGTCGGGAACGGGCCAACCTCCATGTACGGGAACTGACGGTCGCTGGTCCGTTGCCATCTGTCTGGCCGCGCAACAATCGATCGACGTTGGCCAACCGATGCCGATCGGTACTGCGGATTAATTGTCTGCCGTTCTACTCTGCGCCCCTGCTGCCAGGTCCGCGCAGACAAGATGCTCGTCATTGCGAGCAAAGACATAATGGCCGGCGAATGCCGGATGGGTCCACGTTACACCGCCGCGGCGTCTCAATTGGCCGGTCGTAGGATCAAGCAGTTTCGCGCGGCTGACCTCGTCGTATCCTCGCGGTGTCAGGCGCGCGATGATCAGCTCACCCCGTTCGTTGAAGAGCCAGGTACGGCTGCCTTGGGGAA
>CAYNDU010000357.1:0-6419 GCA_964395615.1 uncultured Pirellulaceae bacterium
AAAGCCGATCAGCAGATTCGGAGCTCGATAGTAGGGAGCGATCTGGTTGGTGTAGAGAGGTTCGTCGGGCACGCCTGGGTACTTCAATCGCTCGGGCTCGGTCCAATGTCGAAAGTCCTTGCTTGTGGCCATGCGGATGTCGCGGATTCCGGGTCCGCCATTTTCGCCACCGGGATGAAACCCGCGAATGTAGGCGCGATAGAGACCGTTCGCCGCATCCCAAAACGCCAGGTTCTGTGTGTCGAAAGCCCCTTTCGTGATGATCGGTTCCTGCTGCAAGCGTGACCAGTGAATTCCATCGGACGACTTGAAGGCCAATAACCCACGGCCCACGCCCCCGGCGTTCCCCACGGCCTTATATCGCTCGTCGGCCCGACAATCGGGATTCGTATCTCGAAAGGGGGTAAAGTCGTGGCTGCCGGGCCCCATCCAGACAATATTGTTATGTTTGCTCTGAGCGAATTCGAATAAACCCAGGTCCGGCTTAATCCAGTGAATGCCATCCTTGCTCTCGGCGTAAGCGCCATAGGTAGGATGAGTGATTTCCAGTCGATTCGGCTGGGGCGACAAATGCCACGCTTTGTAGTACATGCGGACGACCGGACCGTCGCGAAAGATCGTGTGGTAGCCGCATCCGCTTCCCTCCCACGGTTGGTCGTGTACGAGTACAATTTCACGAGGGATCGGTCGCTGCAGTCGTAATTCCAGATTCTCCATCGACTCGATCAGGTAGTCGTCGACAAACAGCTGTCGACGAGATCCCGCGTCCAGCGGTTCGTTACAATAGCCAACCTGGGCGAAGAGCAGGCATATCAGAAGGTACGGCAGGAGGATTGCCGGCGAGATAGTCAAACGGCGGTCCGACATGCGGAATTCCGATCCTGTTAAGAAGCAAAGCGAGTTGGGACGATTGACATCGGGGCGTTACCGGTTGGCAGCCATTTCTCATGGTGCTAGAAAGCCACCAGCGAACGGACGGAGACCTTTGTCAACCGTCGCATTCTACAGAAAAACGAAGAGCCCTTCACTAGCGGCGGACGGAATGCGGGTCGAAACATGAATCATGTAACAGGGAACCCTATTGAGCCGACCGTTGCGGAACTTTTCGATCTCCGGGGGAGAAGCGCCCTGATAACCGGCGGAAGCGGATACCTGGGGCGCAGTCTGTCGACCGCGTTGGCGGAAGCGGGCGCGCGGGTGGCGATTGGATCACGCGATAAGTTTCGCGCCGAGCAGGTAGCATCCCGCTTGCCATGCCCGGCCCGACAGGACCATTGCGGAGTTGTCCTGGACTACTTGTCGGAGCCATCGATTGTCGCGGGTGCGGCAGCGGCAGCCAAGAAGCTCGGAGCTATCGACATCTTGGTCAACAACGGGCATGCTGCCCTGAACCAGGATTGGCGAGACGTATCGTACGAACAGTTCACTCGACAACTGGCCAATGCCGGCGGGTATTTTCTTCTTTCTCGAATCGTCCGAGACCAGGCGGTTGCCCGCGGAACTCCGGCCAGCATTGTCATGATGGGCTCGATGTACGGGCTCGTCGGATCGTACCCTGACAGTTACACGGGAATCAGCCAGGCGTCGCCGGTTGCTTATCACACACTGAAGGGCGGGTTGCATCAGATGACGCGCCATCTGGCCGTTTACTGGGCTGCGGACGGAGTCCGTGTGAACGCCATCTGCCCAGGACCATTTCCAGATCCTGCGCGGGCATCCGAAGCGATGGTCGACCGATTGCGGGAACGCGTACCGTTGGGTCGAATGGGAGAACCGAGCGAGTTGAAGGGAGCGGTCGTCTTTCTTTCAGGCTCGGCCAGTAGCTACATGACGGGACAGCTGTTAGTCATTGACGGTGGCTGGACCGCCTGGTAAGTGCCGCCCGATCAGGCACAATACGAGTGGCGCAAGTCTCATAATCGTAAGCTATATTTGAGTCCCTGATCGATCCAGCGTCAACGCGTCTGGGACGCGACGTTATTTGCAGGCCCGGCCCGACGATCGTCATCCTGTTCCCCCTACAAGTGAGACAAACATCGTGATCCATCCGAGACGGCTGTCGTTGATTGCCCTGGCCCTTTTGATTGGACTGTCCATCACCACCCGATCACCGGGCCAATCGGCGCGGCACTCTGTACGCGAGTTACCCCTTCGACAGCTCAAGATCGACAAGCACATTCCAACGGCGCGACAGCTATTGGGATACGACTGGGGTGATCGTATTACCAGCCATGCAAAGATGCACAAGTACCTGGAGAAACTGGCCGCCGCCGCCCCGCGTCGCGCAAAGCTCGTACAGTACGGCAGTTCGTATGAAGAACGTGGTCTGTATTACCTGGTGATCACGTCGCCGGAAAATTTCGAACGCCTGGATGACATTCGAGCCGAAAACTTGAAACTGGCGGATCCTCGTCGATTGGACCAACCGGCGGCGCGCGAACTGGCCGATCGTGCCCCGGCCATTGTCTGGCTGGCAGCCAGCGTACATGGCAACGAGTTATCCAGTACCGAGGCGGCCTTGGTGACGGCCTATCACTTGCTGGCCGACGAACGGCCCGCGACGAGGAACCTGCTGAGCCACCTGGTCGTCGTGATCGATCCCTTGCAGAATCCCGATGGACGCGAGCGGTTTATCAACAACTATCGTGAGGCGAGTGGCCGTTTCCACAGTGCCAATCCCTGGTCCACCGAACATGCCGAACCGTGGCCGGGCGGGCGCTTCAATCATTACCTGTTTGACATGAATCGCGACTGGTTTTTGCACAGTCAACAGGAGACGGTCGCGAAAGTACGGGCCTTCCTGGAGTGGCGCCCGCAGCTGTTTGTCGACGCCCATGAAATGGGACGCAACAGCTCTTACTTCTTCGTTCCTCCGACGGACCCGGTCAATCCATTTATACTGCCGAGCCAGGTGACGTGGCTGGAAGCGCTGGGGAGAAATCAGGCTGCATGGTTTGACCGGTACGGGTTTGATTACACGACGCGAGAGATTTTCGATTCATTCTATCCCGGTTACGGATCGGAATGGCCGACGTGCCAAGGGGGGCTCGGAATTCTTTGGGAGCAGGCGGGAACGCGGGGCCTGGCCGTCGACCGGGATGATCAAACGCAGTTGCAGTATTGGGAGACGATTCAGCACCATTATGTCAGCGCTGTGGCGACCCTGGAAATTGCGGCAGCGCGCCGGTCGGATTTGCTTTATGATTTTTGCGAGGCCCGTCGAAGGGGACTCCAATTGGGAGCGGAAGGAACGGTTCGCCATTTCTACTTGCCTGTCGGCCGACGCCCGCACCGTTCGGCGCGGCTCGCCCAGCTTCTGATAGATAACGGTGTCGAGGTGCGAGAGCTGTCAGCTGCCGCGTCCATCGTCGGAACCGACATCTTGACTGGAGAATCTGTTAAACGCACCCTGCCCGCCGGAACGCTGGAAGTCCCCGTCAACCAACCGGCCGGGCAACTGGTACGCGTGTTGCTTGACCGGAGTGTCGACATGGATGAGGCATTTGTGCGACGGCAGTTGGATCGTAACGCCCAGCACTTGCCGGACGAGATCTATGATGTGACGGCCTGGTCTTTACCTCTTGCCTTTGATGTGCCATGCCTGGCAGCCAGTGCTCCGGCCGTAGCCGTCGAGACAAGGCCGTGGAAGCAGACCACACCGTCTGGTTCGGGCCGCCTGGCCCGAGCGAAAGTCGCGTATGCCGTTCGACCCGATGATGGAGCCCTTGTAGCGTTGAGCCAGTGGCTGCAGCAGGGCCTTCGCGTGCATGTGACGGACAAATCGTTCCAGATCGGCAACCAGACGTTTCCACGCGGAACGTTGCTGATCAAAGTTCGCGAGAACGGAGAGGATCTCCTATCGAAGCTCCAGCAGGCCACGCGTCAGTACGCACTGCGCATCGTGCCCCTTGACTCGGGGTTCGTTACCGCCGGAGCTCACTTTGGCGGACCGCATGTCAAGTGGGTGCGTCCACCGCAGGTTTTGTTGGCGGTCGGCACGCCGGCCGCCACGTCGGTCGGACACACGTGGTACCTGTTTGACCAGGTGCTTCATTATCCGACGACACGCGTGAAGTTCGAGCATCTGGCTCGGGTCGATCTACACAAATTCAACGTCCTGGTCATGCCGCACGGTGATTACACGACGTCCAAGCTGGATAAGGGCTTTGGATCTCGGATCGAACAGTGGATTCGCGGCGGCGGAACGTTAGTCCTGGTGAAAGGCGCGTTGAACTGGGCCGCCGACAAGGAGATCCACCTGCTAGAACTGGATCGAGTGGCAAAGGCTCCCGAAAAGAAACCGTCGACGGACGACGCGGAAGACGGCGCCGAAGACGGCCCGTTGTCGCCCTCGGGGCCGGTCGCGAGAGAATCGTCCTCCGCCAAGCCCCGCTGGCCGGACGCGGTGCCGGGGGCGTTCTTGCGGGCAACGCTGTTTGACCAGCATTGGCTGACACTCGGTTGTCCAAAAACGATGAATGTTTTCTTTTCAGGAAACCAGATATACAGGCCGTTGCCTTCTTCGGAAGGCCGCAACGTCGTGCAGTTCGCGGGCGAGGACGAATTGCTGAGCAGCGGATTCTGCTGGCCTGAAACTCTCCGGTTGATTGCCGGGAAACCGTTTTTGGTGTACAAGTCGATCGGATCGGGTCACGTGATCGGCTTTACCGACGATCCAACCTACCGTGCCATGTATCCAAGCCTTCAACGGCTTCTGATCAACGCATGCTTATTCGGTCCGGGACAATAGAAAGAAAAAGATGCGACAGCTATTCTTCATGGGGATCCTGATCGGCGGTGCCTTGGCCGGCATCTTCTACTTCGCTTGGACGATTGTTCGGGCACTGCATTATCAGTGGTCGCTGACGCGAGGTGTCGGCGAATTGGAGAACGAAAGCGCCGCTCGACGCAATGAGCAACTCGAGAGAAATGCCGCTCGGCTCGACAACGGCTGCGATCATGCCTTCGATAAAACGCTCGGCGGATTCCCGCCGAACGCTTGTTCGAAATGCGGCCTGGAGCGGGTACGTCCGGCCGGCTCCTGTGACCATATTTGGAAGCAGGCCACCGAGCCCGTTCCCTGCAGCTATTGTCAGGAATGCGGCAAGCGTTACGTCAGCCCCAATTTGTCCATGTAAACCGTTGCTGACTCACTCGTTCGGATCGTCTTCCACCGTGACGACTTGCGTCAACTCGTTTCCGTCGACCGATAACGTGACCAGGTACTTTCCTGCTTCCGCCGAACGGCCTCTTCCGAAACGGCTGCCACCGCCCGATCGATTGCCCGTCGTTCTCAGATCCCATTGAATCTTATGAAGGCCTGCCTTGGCATCCGCTTCCAACTCGCGCACCACGGTCCCCTCGATGTCCTTGATCGCGAGGCTGACCTCTTTTGCGTCTTTGGCTAGTGAATAATAGATTGTGGTTCCCGTAGGCGGGTTTGCACCAACGAAGCGCCGCGTGCCGCTGGCTCCACGACTCGAAGTCGATTTCCACTTGACGGCCGGTTGGGGCCGATAAAGGAAAGCCGGGGCAGCCAACGTCTCGGTGGAGAATTGCCTCAACGCAGCCACATCCAGGATCCACAGACTGCGACCGTGCGTGCCCGCGACGATTTCACCTGCCGTCGGATGGATGGCCACCTCGTGCACGGCCACCGTCGGCAAGTTGTTGTTGAGTTTCACCCAGCTCTGACCTCGATCGATGGAGACCCAAATCGCAAACTCGGTGCCCAGATACAACACGTTCTCGTTGACGGGGTCCTCTCGAATGACACGTGTCGAGCCGGCCGTCGCGGGCAGGTTCGCCACGAGTGATCGCCAGGTCGTTCCGAAGTCCTCGGACGCAAATACGTAGGGGGAATCATCGTTCGAACGATGACCGTCGAGCGTGATATAAACTCGTTCGGCCTTGAATCGCGAGGCCTCGATCGAACTCACCCACCGGGGACCGGGGATCAGTTTCTCGAGCGGATCACCGACGACTTCCTTCACTTCCGGCTTCGGTTCGGCAGCCGGTGCATCCCCCGTTCGTTTCGCTTCGAACGGCATGGAGAAGGCGCCGCCGTTGATCTCCAAGTCTCCCGTCATCGACTCGCCCGAGATCGTGCCGATGACCTCCATCGTGGATCGCTCGGTTTCTACGGAAAACACGACCTCCTTGCTCTTCGGGTCGTACTTGCCCTCCCCTTCGCCACGAGTCATCATCGACTGAAACGACCCCGTCACCTTTCCTTGGGCGTCCATTCTGAATATCACGGTGATCTTGGCCCGGTCTTCCGGTAGTCCTTCCCGCATCAGTTTACCGGTCCATGTACCCGATACGATGTCCTCCTTGATTACCGGCTTGGCTTCCGTCTTCTTGTCGCCCGATGTCTTCTTCGGTTCAACTTTCTTGGGCGCCGCTTTCGCCACGCCTTG
>CAYNDU010000358.1:0-6409 GCA_964395615.1 uncultured Pirellulaceae bacterium
TGGCGCGTTCGATACGTGCGTCACAGAGTGCGTGGTGTTTCGGGTAGTATACGCGTATAATATACGCGTAAGTCGCTGCTGCTCCTAACGTTAAACCGATAATGGAAACTCCAGTGAATAATCCCGGCTATCGGCCGGTCTTCTTCGCGGGTTTCTTCGCGGGTTTCTTCCCGGGTTTCTTCTCCGGCTTCGTTTTCGCCTTGTCGGCGCGCAATTGCTCGAGCTCGGCCCTCAACTGCTTGAGCTCCGTCTGGATCTTTTCGATCGACTCGGCCGGCACCTGTTCCCGAACGCGATCCAACTGCCGCCTTGCCTGGTCCAGTTGTTTCTGTGCCTGTTCGCGAACGCGTTCGGCCACGTCCGGACCGACACCGCGCCATTGGAAGTTCTGTCGCGGCAGTTTTTTGAGCTTCTCACGCAACTCGTTCAGGTTCAGCTTCGGCGCGACCAGCGGCGTTCCTTGCCACTCGAACGCCGCGCCGTCGCCATGCATTTCCACATGCAATCCACCTTTGGCCATGTGCTCCACATGTGCCCGGATATCCTTGGGAAGTTTGTCAATCGAATTCTCATCGACCTCCCACTTGTCCTCTCCTCGTCTTACCGTGATTTTCGCCGGCTCGTCGCCTTTCTTGTTGATCGAGACTTCCAGGTTTTCGGGAAAATCCTTGAGCTTGTCCGGCAAGATAAAGCCTGGCCGAACGTAGAACATTTTCGCGCCCGGATGACCCGGTTCGCCCTCATCCGCTGCATCCAGGGCTGGCAGATCTCCATGCTTGCGCAACGCTTCGAGTAACGTGGCCCACTCCTGTCGTGTTTCAGGATCTTGGTCGGCGAGACCCAATTCCACATTTGCGGGTCGTTTTTCCGGCGAGACCGTGACAGCCTGGCGCTTACCTTTTCGAACGACCGTCAACTTCAACGCCTCGCCCTTTGCCTTCTCGATCGCCGTCACCAACACTTTCAGTGACTCGACCGGCTTGCCGCCCACCGAAACCAGGATGTCATGTTCCTTGAGTCCGGCCTTGTCAGCCGGGCTATCGTCAACCACCTGCTGAATCACCAGGCCTGAGCGGACCCCCAATTGGTGGGCAATCAGGTCGTCGTCGAGTGGCGAGCAATGAACGCCGATCCAATAGCTGCTCGGCTTGACCCCGTCAACCTCCACGGTCCAAGTGTTCGCGTGCTCGCCCTCGGCGTCGCCGGCCCGTTCGAGCACCACGGTCACTTCAGCTTCGTTTCCCGAACGCACTACATCCTCGTCCGCACAAACCGCGGTCGAACCGAGGCCGAGTGATAAAAGAGCACCCACCATAAGCGCTGGGAATGGAATGACGCGTCGCATGTCATCTTCTCCTAAACATGTTCACGGGATATCTGGTAAGACGCACCGGTCAATAGGCGGTCGTCCGCACCGGCACGATGTCTACTTCTTCCAATGGAACGACGATGTGACGACCGTCTTCGAGCTGAACCGGCACATACCGCTGCCGGCGACGGACCTCGTGGCGTTTGAGTCGGTCAAGCATGCCGGCCGGCAGAACGCGCGTCGGCTGCGTCAGCCGGTCGCCGACCGTTTCGTCCCAGTCGAAGACCGGAACACTGATCGGTTTTCCCTGCCCCGCATCCATCATCAGATTGGCTACCGGCATCGTCGTTGTGCGACCCGCCGACAGGGCCGATTCGGCCGGTAACTCTGGCCGAAGCATTCGGCGCCGTTCGCTCGTCGTCGGCCGAGCCTCCGACGCAGGTCCGCCAGCCAGTTTGGGCGCAGCCGCCGGTCCTGCGCCGTGATCCAACGGGTCGAGGTAGCTGCCGAGCCCAAAGGCCAACAGCAACAGGGCTGCCACGGCGAGTGCCGTAGGCCAATGGCCCGACCGACCCTCGGCCGATTCGCCCGAACCCGTTGAGTCACTTCGTCCCGAAGAGGAACGACTCGTCCGAGAACCGCTCGCCTCGGTCTCACCTGGGATCGAATGACCGATCGGGCGTTCTTCCGGGCCGGGCCGGTCAGCAACCGACGACAGCTCACGCCGCCACACACGGGCTTCCAGAAACGCCAGGGCACAATGACGCCACCCGTCCGGCGTCTGTTCAATGCGCGCGATCAGCGACCGCTCCTGCCGCTCGTCCAGCTCGCCATCGACCAGTCGATCGAACCATTCCGGGGCGAGCGCATTGGGAGAACGGTCCGCCGTCCCATCAACGCGGTGGTCGCCCATCCCATGCAGGCCCGTCCCATCAAGGCCCGTCCCATCAAGACCCGCCCCATCAAGGCCCGTCCCATCAAGGCCCGTCCCATCCTCGGAGACTCCCTCCATTCCTGACGTGTCGCAATGCAGGGGGTCCGTTTTCGCAGAGTCGCCGTCCGTGGGATCTCGCTTTTTAAAGTTGAATTCCTCGGGTCTCATGACGATACCTCAACCAGGTCGGTTGCCGTTAGTTCGTTTCTCAGGCGTTGGCGAGCTCGATGCAGGCGCGCCTCGACGGCACTATGGCTCACCCCCAAATGGGCCGCGATTTGGTGGTAACTCCAACCTTCACCGTATTTCATCAACAGGATTTCCGCATCTCGCGGTGCCAGGCGATCCAAGGCTTCGCGCACCACCCTCCGCCGCTCATCGGCCAGCAGCCAGTCCAGCGGGTCGGGCTCAGCCGGTCGAAACCCGTCGCTCGGCCGTCGATCGGCGTAGTTATTGAGCAGTCGCCGGCGGCGGCCGCATTTACGCCGGTACAACAGGCTCTGCCGCACGGCCAACCGATAGAGCCATGGACCAACCTTGGCCGCGTCGGCCAGCGGAGCCGCCTGCCGAACGGCCGCCAGTGCCACCTCCTGCATCACGTCCTCTACCGCCTGCGGTTCACGCAAACGGGTGTAGACGACCGAGCGGAGCCAGCGCTGGTTCTCGGCCAGCGCCTGCTGCCAATCGACGCGCGCCGCGCCGTTGGGCCCTTTCCCCGTCATGGGCCCTTTCCCCGTCATGGGCCCTTTCCCCGTCAACGGGCGACTCTCGATGCGGGCCGCCCCGTCGCCGTGTTGTTCTTTGAATACTGCCATGGCTCTCATAGCGGTGGTTACCGCCCCTAGACCGTTCTTGCTCGAATTTCTTCGACCGTCCGCTCGGCCACCAACCTACCCTTCCGTCCGGGTACGGACGCCGCACCGTTCGGATCGGTCCGGCACCTTCACCCACCTTTCGCCCCAGGTTACCGAATCTTGTGCAGCCGGCGGCCATCGGTCACAATCGGTCGTCCGGCGAGCCATGTGCGGAATAGACCCCGCAATGCCATACCGCCAGTGAAAGAGACGCGCGCGCGTCCAAATTCCCGTCGGGCGGCAGACCCTCATCCGAAAACACCGCGGGCCGTTTGCCTGCCCTCGGGCAGAGCGGCTCGGCGACACGAGTCAAAAGGAGCACACCCGGAGTCATGGAAATCACGTGCCAATGCTGGGGAGAACTGAACGATGGTCGTCCGGTCCGTCAATTCACGTGCGTCAATGATGGACAAATGACCCTCGAGGTCCTTGACTACGGAGCCCATATTACCCAGCTTCGAGTGCCCGACCGGCTCGGCCGGACCGCCAACGTCACGCTCGGCTTCCCCCACCTCGCAGGCTACGTGCACAACGACCCCTATTTCGGTTCCACCGTCGGGCGCTACGCAAACCGAATTGCCGGCGGCCGCTTTTCGGGCGAACGTGGTTCGTACCAACTGGCTACCAATAACGGTCCAAACCATCTGCACGGCGGGCCGAACGGGTTCCACCGGCAACTGTGGCACGCCGAGCCGATACGTCAGACCGACAGCGTTGGTGTTCAATTCAGGTATACGAGCCCCGATGGTGAGGAAGGGTATCCGGGCACCATGAACGTGACGGTCACTTACCGCATCACGGCCGACCAGTGCTTGCTCATGGAGTACGAAGCCACCACCGATCAACCGACCATTGTCAACCTGACGAACCACTGTTACTGGAATCTGAGTGGCGTGCCGGAGCGCGAAGCATCCGCAGCATCCGTGTCCGGCCACGCGGCAACCGATATCCTCGATCACCGGCTCCAGCTCGAGTCTGACTACTACTTGTCAGTCGACGCCACACTCATCCCGACGGGAAAAGCCGTGGCCGTCGATCGAACACCTTTCGATTTCACCGTCGCGCGGCCCATCGGCGCTCGACTCAACGACGTCCCCGGCGACCCGCCCGGCTATGACCATTGTTTTGTCCTGCGCACGGCCGACGGTGATTTGCATCGGGCTGCCTGGGTCAAAGATCCGGCGACCGGTCGGACCATGGAGGTCCTGACGACCCAACCGGGAATCCAGTTCTATACGGGCAATTTCCTGGAAGGGGTCGCTCGGCACGCCGGCTTTCGGCAACACCAGGCCCTCTGCCTCGAAACCCAGCACTTTCCCGACTCGCCGAACCAGATCGACTTCCCCACCGTCTGGCTTCTTCCCGGCCATACTTACCGGCAAACGACCGTGCACCGGTTCGGTGCCGATGCGGCCTGCCCATAAAATCCTCGCATTTTACGCAAGCCCAATTACAATAGTCGGTTACGCACCCACCCCGTCGAACGGCAGGTAACGATCCGACGGACACGGCGTGAACCCAACGCGCGTCCCGCGACCAGAACCGGCCGTCGACACGGGCCGTCCGTAACGGGCCGTTCGGACCGGTAATGGCGATTTTGACGACTAACTTGGTCACGGTAATCGTCTATTAATGACCCCGTGGTGAGGGGAAAAAGGGTGCAAGAAAACCTTGGTCCAATTGAATTTTTGTCCTTGATAGAGGGCACGAGTCGAGTAGAATCAACGCTAATGTTCTGAACAAATCGAGCCGAACTTGCGTTTCTTGTTCGCTTGATTTGTTGCTGCATTGGTTTTTTTCCATTCCTTTTTATTGCTGGGAGTCAAAGAATGATGCAAATTTCCTGGGCAAAGAGGGACCGCCGTCGCGCTGGTTTCACCCTCGTCGAACTGCTGGTGGTCATCGCGATCATCGGCATCCTGGTAGCCTTGTTGCTGCCTGCCGTTCAGGCGGCCCGAGAAGCGGCTCGACGCATGCAGTGCTCGAACCATCTGAAGCAACTGGGGTTGGCCGCCCACAATTTCCACGACGTCTACAATCGTCTGCCTCCGGGATACAACGGCATGGTCACGCCGGCACATCCCAACGCCAACAAGCCCGACTATCACAGTTGGGTGAGCAACCCCACGATGTGGTCCGTTCCCTGGCTGGGGGTGAACGCCTATTTGCTGCCCTACATGGAACAGCAGGTGATCAAGGACAACATTTTTGTCGAGTTCAACGTTGACAAGTTCAGCAACGACCCGACGATGCCGAATCCGAACAACGCACAGCGCACGTGGTGGGGTGATGGCCGCACCTGGCAGATTGCCAAGACGCGCATTCCGACGCTCGTCTGTCCCTCGGACGATCCGTACATGGCGACCCGTGGTCAGTGGGCCCTCTTCCACCAGTTCGGTGCTCGCAATGGCAGATCCGGAACAATCGGCGGTGGTTATTTCGGTGGACTTCCCCGGCTCGGGGCCTCGAACTACGTCGGCGTAGCCGGTGGTTTGGGCACGATTCCGACCAATGCCTGGGACCGTTGGCGAGGCGTCTTCGGCAACCGCACGAAGTACCGTTTCGCGGACATCAAAGACGGCACGGCCCACACGCTGATGTTCGGTGAGCATCTAGGTGGCAAGCAGTGGCGCCGAAACAACGCGAATGCCAACTGGCGGAAGGACCACGAGTTCGCCAACAGTTGGATTGGTTCGGGTTGTATGGCCACGGCATGGGGTCTGAAACGGAACCCGGGTGCCCGTGGTTGGAATTATCAAGACTGGTACATGTTCGGTTCGGAGCACCCGCAGAACGTGCTGTTCACGTTCGGTGACGGTGCGGTCCACGGCATCGACGAGGACATCCCGGGCGGCGTGTTTAACAATCTGGCGGGCATGAAAGACGGACGTATTGTAGACACAGCGACATTAGGCCTGTAAGCTAATTTCGTTGCGTGACTTTACTTCGTCGCACCGCTTAGAATTGGGTACTATTATGATGAAGCGATTTGTAGCGTTTTTCCTTGGCCTGTCGCTCTGCCTGGCAACTGTCGGTTGTACCAACAACGAGACGACGCCTCCGCAGGACGATAAACCTGCACCGACCGATGATCCGGGTGACGAAACAATGTCGCTCGAACCGCCCGAATAACGATTCAGGGATACGGTCGCGACTGGTCGGATGCCTTCGGGCACGGGCCAGGCGAATCGCACGCGTCAAACACAACCGCCGCTTCCAAGTCTACTTGGAAGCGGCGGTTCCTTTTTAGCACCCGTCGGGTGCAGGAACGGGCTCGTTTTAGGTGGACGTATTCAGCGCGATCTTGACGTT
>CAYNDU010000359.1:0-6396 GCA_964395615.1 uncultured Pirellulaceae bacterium
GGATGATGAGTCGCTCCGGAGGCGGCAGAGGAGAAGTGGACGGACGTGGTCAATCGCCTGCCTGGCGTAGCCGGAGTCGTTGCCGGCGTCGTCGTCGGCGTGGAGGGAGTATTTGCAACAACCGTTCCCGCAGCACCCTGAACGGCCCCTGCCTCGACCGCTTTCAGACACTCGGCAATCGTCGCAATCCCATCACCGTTGAGATCGAATTGGGCGAAATCACGGCCAACCGATTCGGACCAGGATGACGAATACTCGTGCATCATGACCTGGCCGTCGGCGTTGGCATCACTGCGTCCAAACCAATCGGGCAAGCCCTCGGGCAAACGTTCGGTCGGCGAGCGGCGCCGATAGGAATTGCGTCCCTCCCACGGATTGGCCGACGAGGAAGCAGCGGTGGAAGTGCTTGACCCGGACGACGGAGCCGAACGGCTCGAACTTCCTCGACTCGACCCGGTGCTGCTGCGGCCGGCACTGAACCGCGAGCCCATCCACTTCCCCATTTCATCTTTCGTTATCCGGCCGTCGCGGTTCGTGTCGGCCGGAGTCGGATCGGTCCGAAATCCTTTCCATTCGCTCTTTTCCAGGATCCCGTTCTTGTTCGTGTCATAGCGAGCCATAATCATCTGCACCATCCGTGCCTGACGATCGTCACCCGACGACGAGGAACTTCGCCCGCTGCTCGGGCTGGAGGAGGATCGTCCGGATGAGGACGACCGACTCGACGAAGAGGAAGGACCGGGATCGCCGGCTCGGTCCGCTCGGCGCACCGCATATCGCAGCGCCAATTCGTTGAGCGACAGCTTGCCGTCGTGATTGCGGTCGGTGGCAAGCGGGTCCGATCGCCAGCGGGCGCTCTGCATTTCCTTCTGATCGATGATTCCGTCTTTGTTCTGGTCGTATCGGCCGAGCGTTTGGCGGGCCTCTTGACGGTCCTCGTCGGTGACGGCCACCGCGTAACGCTCGCCGGCAGCGCCGAACCCGGGTACCGGGTCGAACAGGATGGGCTCGCCGAACCCGGGCACCAATGGTTCGAGCTCCGGCTCCCGACTCGGTGAACTCCCCCTTGACCGGCTGTCACCCGAGCGACTGTCGCCCGAACGACTGTCACCCGAACTTCGCGGGTCGCGTCCGCCGCCCATGCTGGCCTGTTGTCGCATCTGTTCGAACGCCTTGGCCACCGCACTCAGCGGTATCGGCCGCGACAGGTCCAGCCGAGCCTGTTCGGCAATTCGACCAATAAACATACCTGCCCGTCCCTGGGATTCCTCGGGATCGAGCATGCCGTTCCCATTCGTATCCAGTCGCTGAATGAACGACATGACCCCGCTACTCGGTCCACCCGAGCCGGGAGGTCCGCCACCGAATCGGCCGCCACCGGGAGGTCCGCCACCGAACCGGCCGCCACCGGGAGGTCCTCCGCGCATCCCGCCAGGCCCCCCACGACCGGGTGGCTGAGCGAGGGAGTGCGCCGCCAGACCAGCGGCAAGAACGACAGCCAGAAGAACGGTCAACCGCTTGGGAATCTTCAGGAGCATGGGAGAGCCTCGTGTCAGAACAACGGAGTTCCCTTAATTATCCACTCGGCCGGCGCAAATGCCAGTGGTCAACGTCCAGGTTTTGGTCGCTCAAGAGAGCGTTCACACATGAAACACCGCTACATTCGCTCGGTTCCGGTCAGACCGACCCAGGGCAACGGATGCGCGGGGCTCCGCCCGATTTCCGGCTCTTTTTCACCATGGCCAGACACACGGAATGACGATCAAGGCGACCACCATCACCACAACGGCCAGCGGCAGGCCGCAGCGCAGAAAATCTCGAGGCCGATAGCCCCCCGGTCCCATCACCATCAGGTTGGTCTGATAGCCGACCGGCGTGATAAAGGAAAGCGAAGCGGCCAGCGTTACGGCGACAATCAACGGTCTGGGGTTCATTTGGCCCTGCCAGGCGACGGCCACGGCAATTGGCAGCAACATGGCGGCCACCGCGTTATTCGTAATGGCCTCGGTAAAGACAAGTGTCAGCAGGTAGACCACGATGAGCAGGATCCATGGATGGCCTCCGGCCACCGCCACCATCGTTTGAGCGATGTGCTGAGCCGCACCACTAACCGTCAGCGCGCGACCCAGCCCGAGTGCACCGGCGATCGTGATCAGCATCTGAAGATCGACCGCATTACGGGCCTCGGCGCCCGTGATGCATCGCGTTAACAGAAGCAGCGCCAAGACACTCAGCGCGCAGATGGCCGCCCATGCCGGGTCGTTTCCAACCCAGCTGGACAGGCAGAGCAATACGACCAGGACCAGACCGAGTAAGGCGGCAAGTTTCATCTTGTGGTGCAATCGGGGCTCGGCCCCGGCAACACTGCTGACCAGATAGAAATCGCGGCTATTTCGGTACGCGGCAACGAATTCACTCCGGGTCTGGAGAAGCAACGTGTCACCCGGCTCCAAAACGATGTTCCCGATTTTGTTGGTCAACCGCACGCCGTTGCGGTGTACGGCCACGACGGCCGCGTTGTATCGCTGCCGGAAGTTTCCTTCGCGCACGGTCGTGCCGATCAGCGGTGAGGTCCGGGAAAGGACCACCTCGGTCAACCGACGCCGCGCCCGGCGCGTGGGTTGAACCTCGTAGGCAAGATCGGCCGCTGGAATCAGGCCGGGGATCTTCTCCAGGTCCACAATCGTGCTCACCACGCCCGTAAAGATCATCCGGTCCCGGGCGTGAATCAGGTCCTCCGGCGTGACCGGCGTCAATACCTCCGAATCCCGGTCAATTTCGATCAGAAACAACCCGGGCAACTGCCGTAACCCCGCCTGTTCGACAGTCTGGCCAATCAGCGGACAGTCGGGCTGGACCAGCATTTCAACCAGATACTCGCGTCGCTGTTCGCCCAATTGCTCGGCAATTTCCTGCCGACGTGGCAAAAGACGGCCGGCCGTAAGCAATAACCAAAGTCCTCCCACCAAAGCACACGGAAGCCCCACCCAACCCAATTCAAACAGCCCTAAGGGCTTGATCTGCCGCCGAAATTGAGCCTCACCGGCCTTCGCTTCCTGCCGCCGGGCCTCGGAGGTCGCCAAAGCGGGCCGGCGTTCGGCGGCCGGCGAGGCCGACCATTGGGCGTGCTGGTCGCGCAAAACACTATTGGCCACCAACGTCGTGCTCGTCCCGACCAAGGTGCAGACACCGCCAAGGATCGTCAAGTAGCTGAGCGGAATCAGAAGCCGCGAGGGACTAACGCCCCTCCGACGACACCAGTCAATCACCACCGGCATCATCATCGCAACGACGGCCGTGTTGAGCATGAACGCAGAGGTAGCGATCAACGTCGGGGCGAGACGGCTTATCGCCTGCCGCTCCGTCCTGGCCGTGCCCAAGAGCTGGCGGCCCACCCAATCCAGAACCCCCGTCACCCGCAACGCCGTGGCCACCGCCAACAATGCCGCCACGGTCATCACCGCCGGACTGGCAAAACCGGCCAGCGCCTCCGAGGGCGTCAAAACGCCGGTTAACGTGACGGCTAATAAGGCGCCCATGAAGAGCAGGTCGGTGGCAGTGCCCCGGCGCACCTGTAACACAAGAAACACCGCCAGCGTCACCCCGGTGGCAATGTACGGATGGATCGACGGCGGTATTCCCATGCCTTGGTTCGTCCCAATCTTCCACGCGGCCCAACGCGACCCTTGCTCGCCCCCGTCCGGCCACCCGTGCCGGCGTCACTCGGTCACGTACTCTCGTGCAGCGAACCCGCGTGCATTGGCCCAACGAGCGCACGTCGCCCGCCCGGCTCCGACCGCATTCACGCGACCATCATAGCGTTGCACGGGCCGTCGTTGACAGACCATCGTCTCCCAGGTGCCGTCGCCGCCTTCACGCCGCGCCCCTCACTCGGCTACCACATCACCGAATCCTCATTCGCCCGTGCAGCCGGAACACCCAGAACGACCGATCCGTTCCGGCATCTCTGCCAGAATTCACTGGCCGGTCAAACTGCAACCCAGATTACGCTAACTTACTGGAACACGCCAATTACCTAATGACCCTATTTACCATACTCCGATAGCATACATCAGCGAGAATACATGGATGCTCGTTTCGACCGACCGATCTGGGGCCCGGGGAATGATTCGAACCGGGGGTTATCCAGCTGCTGCGACGCGGAAACATCGACGGCCGCCTGGTCAACCATCCGAATCGCACACCCGGACATGGGAATCGGCCCGATTCACCGGTCCGAACGAAGACTCCAACCAGCTCAGCGCGTCACGTATTTTTCAGGAGGATAAATCGTATGACCCGCCCTTGTTATGCTCTTACCATGCTGATGGCCGTTCTCGGTGGATCTCTTTTGGCCGCCAACTCGGCCCATTGCGAAATCCGCTCGGACTACTTCCGCTTCGGCCCTGACGACTGCCAGGACGCTCCGTTCGCGGATGGTTTTGTCGAGGTGATGGTGGACCGGTCGACGGCCGATGTCGTGACTCAGGAGACGCCGTCGACGCCGGAGACCACCGAGAGAACCGCAGCGCTCGACGTCGACTTGCGCGGTCGGGTCGTCGTAACCACGCTCGACGCCGCTTCGCCGAGTGCCCCTGCTTCGGAGGATACTGCGGCGGAGGATACTGCGGCGGAGGATACTGCGGCGGAGGATACTTCGGCCAGTGATACGGCAACCGGTGACGCGGTCGAGGACGACAGTGACGCGGTCGAAGACGAAGTGGTGGACGTGCCTCACCAGTGCCCCTACTACGGTGATTATCTCGAGAGCCTCGCCGGGCCCCCGAACGAAGCACCCTTGTGCGCGCCGGTTGTCGAGTCTCCCGAGTCACAAGTAGCGGCCGACCATAACGAGCTACCGTGCAGCGACTCGGCCGACACGCAGGCAACCGGCGACCTGGAGATGCCAGGCGACCTGGAGATGGCGGGCGACCTGGAGATGGCGGGCACGTACGACGACGAATATGAGTCGTATGCGTCCGAGTGCCACGGCGACGAGGAAAACGTCGAGGCAAACTCCCCGGAATATGGCGACGGCGATTACGACGAGGGCTGTTACGAGGACGACTGGAGTTACGGCCCTTCGGCGAGCTCAACCGACTCGTCCGTCGCCGCCGACCAAGCCGCCGACCAAGAAGTTGATGACGTTGAGTACGACGACGATTGCTACGACGACGATTACGGCGATGACGAATACTACGACGACCAATACGACGACGAATACTACGACGACGACTACGATGAGTACTACGATGACGAGTACTACGATGAAACCTACGAAGAGATGGACAAAGAGTCTGCGGAGTTGGCCGAACCGATGGAGAAAGCGGCGGCCGAATCCCCAGAGCCCGCAACCGAAGCAGAGTCCGCAACCGAAGCTACTGTGACGCCGGAGCCGGTGGCCGCGCCGAGTCCGGCCGAAACCAGTACCGAATCCAGTGCAGACGAATCGAGCGAGTATGAAAGCTATCCGTACGGCTATGGCTACGATTACGACTACGAGTACGACCAACGCCCCGATATGTCGGAAAGTAGCATGCCGGCCGAGAGCAACGATCCGTCAGCCGATCAGGCGGCAGACCCGGTCGAAGCACAAACAATCGATTTCGACGTGCTCACCGAGTCGGCCCGACAGCTGATGCTCGACGTCCTGCAATCGCCGACCGCCAACGCCCTTCGATCCTTGAGCGAAGAACTTCGTGGACGAATGGAACGCGTCGCCGGTCGCGTCGATCTGGCTCAGGTACAGGACCAGCTTGTGCTGGCGGCTCAAGCGATGGTTGCTCCCGCCGATCCGATCGGCAAGGCAGCGGATCACGCGAACCTCTTTCTGTTTACCTTCAAGTTGGACTCTTCCGCACACGCCAACGACAAGGTAGCACACCAGGGGGAAGGGGTTTCGCCTGAAGCGAACGCACGTTCTGCCGTGCCGACGCCTGCCGCTCCCGACACCAAACCGGCCCCCGTGGCCGGGCAGACCACGGGCCAACCGGTTTCGGTGATACACCCTCGGGTGGTGACCGAATCCGATATGAAACTGGCCCGTTGGACCATTCGCGTGCTCGACCAGGTGGCCACGCTGTGCGACGAAATGTCGCTCGAAATTCAGCGAGCCACGGTGGACAAGATGGCCAAATCTCGTAACCGCACCCAACGATAACCGGTTATCGCCGAGCGTCAGCCGTCCGGCCGATCCCCACTGTACGGGGGCGGCCGGTTGACGAACGCACCGCCACCACACGTTTGCACGCTGAAACATGTGTCGACAGATTGGATCACCCTTCCGGACGCCCCCTCCGGAAGGGTTCTTTTATGCGCCGGCAGGTAGCCGCACGGCCGGTGGTGCAGGAACGGGCTCGCGTAGCGGTTGGGCTGAGCAAGGTGTTCACTGGAGAT
>CAYNDU010000360.1:0-6378 GCA_964395615.1 uncultured Pirellulaceae bacterium
CGGGTCCCCCGCCCGAGTTTCCTTGCGGGTTTGATGAGTCGTGCTGTTTGGATGAGTCCGAAGCCGCCCCGCCCTGAGGCTCGTCTTCGGCCGCCTGCAAATCGGCCTCGAGTTGTGGATCGATCATCCACCGTGATAGAGAAAACGTCACGGGTTGCTGGGTCGGATCGAGCTGTTCCTGCACGGTTACCAGAAGAGCCAATAGGCCTTGATCGTCAATCGTCTGCACGTCGACCGAGTAATTCCAGGCAGAACCACCGTAGTCCTCGACCACGCCCTGCATGGCTGTGGGCGTCGTCGCACTTGAACAGATCTCAGCCAGAAGCGAGTCGGCCAGCAACTGGGCGGTCGAGAGTGTCGTGGCCGCCCGGGATGCCCGAGCTCCTACTCGTGCCAGCTCGCCCAGCACGGCCAAGGCCCCGCCCAGAATAGCGATCGCCAGGATCACCTCGAGCAACGTCATTCCACGCCGGTGAGTGGCCCGTGTGGACCCAGTGACGCGGGTCGACCCAGTGGCCCGTGTCGATCCAGTGGTACCGAGCCGGGCACGGCCCGATTTCGGGTCCCCGTCGTGGTGCCAAACGGTTTGTCGGGCAAGATTACTGTTGTTGCTGGAATACATTTTCTGGTACCACGTCACTAACCTTTGCCAATCCGGTCAAGCTGCGCAACGTCACCGTTACGTAGTACTTCTGGCCGTTGACTAACGCGATCCGCGCGTCCGACGTCGTTCCATCGGGATAGAAAAGGATGGGTGGGTTCTCCTGAGTCGCCAGTTGGTTCATATTCTGCATTTGCATTTGTTGATTCGTCTGGACGGAGCGCATATCGCTGGCCACTTGAGCGAGCGCAAAAGCAACACCGTCCGGCAACGGCCGCGGCTCGACCACCGCATTTCCCGGTAGTCCGAGACCCGGCGATGCGTTCAACGGCGTGGCTGTGCCGCCGCCACCACCATTCATGGCCGATTCCTGAACCGCGTCCAGTTCCAAGACATCCTGATCGTTGTAATAGGGTGTCACGGAAAATGTGTTTTGCTCGGCCTGATATTGAAACATGTGAATCTGGCCCGTCTTCATGGCTTTGATTCGGGCCTTGTTGAAGTACACCTGAATCAACTCGCCCGCTTTGCGCAATCGATGATTGTCAAAGGAACCGCGAAATGCCGGCAAAGAGAGCGCACTGAGAGCCACGAGAAGGGCCAGCACCAGCATCAATTCCAACATCGACATGCCGCAACGCCGTGGGCGGTCGGCACGGCGTTGCAGATGGAACAGTCGATCATCCGGGGTTGGGAGCATGGCGCTGGACTAACCTGAAACGGTCCCGATGTCATCGTCAGTTCCCGGCTGACCATCAGGTCCGGCCGAGGAGACTCGGTACTGGCTGGGGCCGAGTTGCTCATAAATGTACTGGTTCCCCCAGGGATCCGCCGGGATGTCTTTCTTGGCGTACGGCCCCGCCCACAAGGAGGGGTCCGGCAGATCGGGTGGGGCAACTCGCAACGATTCGAGCCCCTGTTGCGAGCTGGGATATTGGCCCACGTCCAATTGGAAGATATCCAACTGGGTCTCAAAGCCGCTCAACTGCGTCTTGGTGGCCTTGATCTTGCCTGATTCGAGTACCTTCGAGAAGTTCGTGACAACCAGTGATCCGAGGATCACGAGAATTGCCAGAACCAAGAGCACTTCCATGAGCGTAAAGCCGGTGTTCCGTCCGGCCACCCGTCGTCGTCGTTTGCGTCGGTTCATCAGAGTTTCCTCCCAGTCCAAGGGTTTACGGCGTCGTCCGACAGCCGGAGGACATACCCATGCCATTTTTAAACGTGGCCAGTTTGACGAATCTGCCCGGGCCCGTGCACTGCGTTTCGTCTGTGCTTGGCCGGGCGACGGGAGTCATGGGACAAACGCTCGCTGCCCGGGTCCGCCCGCGACTCGTCGTATCAAACAGGTCGTATCAATCAGGTCGTATTTCGTGTCGAGTATCGACGCCTCAAATCGTATTGCTCATCTTAATGACCGGCATCAGCAAGGCGATGACGACGACCAGAACCGCGCCGGCCAACACCAGCAATAGTAGAGGTTCGAGCAGTCGTACGGCAAGGTCGAGCCTCCGTGCCGTCCGTTTCTCCAGGTCATCTGCGATTTCAACGAGGACGCGATCAAGTGAATTCGATTCCTCGGCCACACTGATCATCTCGACGACGGTCATCGGGAAATGGCCCGATGCGCCCAGCGGAGCGGCCAATGAAGCACCGGATGAAATATTCTCAGAGGCGTGCTCGATCGCCTCGGATAACACGCGATTTCCACTCGTCTCGCGACTGATATCCAAGGAATGAAGTATCGGTACACCGTTTCGTAGCAACGTGCCCAGCACTCGGCAGAATCGTGCCACAGCCAGGTTCTTGAAGATCACGCCCATCAACGGCAACTTGAGTTTGATCAGGTCCTTGGTGCGGCGACCTTCTTCCGAAGCGAACTTCGCTCGAAATCCGACGGCAATGAACGCGGCGGCCAGAAGAATGAATAGTCCCCAGGACTGCAATGAGTTGCTGAGCCAGAGGAGCCATTCGGTCATCAAGGGCAGCTCGCCCCGATCGCGAAGTGATTGAAACAGCTCTTCGAACCGGGGAACAAAGAAGACAATCAGGCAGGTCACGATGGTCGAGCCGATCGCGGCCAGGAAGACCGGGTAGGCCAAGGCGCCAACCGTACGAGCCTTCAGATCTTCCTGCTGCTCGGTGAACTGGGCGACGCGATCGAGCGATTCCTCAAGGAACCCGCCTTCGCCGCCGGCGCGGACCATATTGACGGCCATCTCGTTGAAGACTCGCGGGTAATAGGAAATGGCGTCACCCAGCGTGTCTCCCTGTTCGATTCGGTCCCGCACATCTCCGAGCACGCGACCGAGCGTCTGATTGGACGCCTGCTTGCGGAGCACATCGAGCGATCTCAGAAGCGGCACGCCGCTGCGCAATAGTGAGGCAAGTTGCGAGTAAGTTATGGCCATCGTCTGGCCCTTGACACGGCGCCCACCAAATCGGACTCGCTGCTTTGTGGCCGATACGTCCAGCGGAAACAGCGCTTGTTCGGCCAGCAGTGTCACGACCTCACGCGGACTCGATGCACTGATCGAACCGGTGACGCGGTGACCCTCTGAGTTTCGTGCAGTGTAGGCATAATCAGGCATCTCGCAACGCTCGTCTCTCTCTCACGATGTCTTGACAGGTACGTGGAAAGGCCACGGTTCGGCCCGTGCCGATCGTAGCGCCGAATCTCCCGATGCGGCCGCCAACCAACTCAGGCCGAGATCACTCGGCCATGTTCCAGCTTCTCTAACTGCTCGAGGTCATGATCACCCTTGGTGATGCGCAAGACTTCGTCAATCGTCGTCTTCCCCTCCAATACCTTTCGCCACCCATCGTCCCGCAACGTCTCCATGCCCTGCTCGACGGCAGCTTTCTTAATCAACCACGTGCTCGCCCGGTCGTGAGACAACTGGCGGATCTTGTTGTCGGTAATCATCAGCTCGTAGATACCAACTCGCCCCGAGTATCCAAGGTGCCGGCATTCATGACAGCCTTTCTGTCGATACAGGGGCCGATCATTCAATTGGTCGATCGGGAAGTCAGCCGGTACTTCGTCGAGCACCGGTTGGTAGGCCTCACGGCAATGCGTGCAAAGCCGCCGAACGAGACGTTGGGCCATCACGGCTTCGACCGTACTTGCAACCAGGAACGGTTCGACGCCCATATCGGCGAGTCGAGCATAGGCGCTGGCCGCATCATTGGTATGCAGCGTGCTGAAGACCAGGTGGCCGGTCAATGCCGCCTGGATAGCGTTTTCCGCCGTTTCGAGGTCGCGGATTTCACCGATCAGCACAACGTCCGGATCGTGCCGCAATATGGCTCGAAGACTGCCGGAAAATGTCAGACCGATCTTGGGGTGGACCTGAATCTGGTTGATTCCTTCGAGCTGGTATTCGACCGGGTCCTCGGTCGTAATAATCTTCACGTCGGGCGTGTTGATCTCGATCAGCGCACTGTACAGGGTCGTTGTCTTGCCAGAGCCGGTCGGTCCGGTCACCAACAGGATGCCGTGCGGTTCCCGAATTAACTTCCCAAAACGCTCGTACGTTCGCTCGTCCATGCCCAAGTTGCGCAGATCGAACGCCATCGCTCCCTTGTCCAGGATTCTCAGCACCAGGCCCTCGCCGTGTATCATCGGAATCACTGACACACGTACGTCAATCTCGCGGCCAAAGACCCGCAACTTGATGCGCCCGTCCTGAGGTAAACGCTTCTCCGCGATGTTCAGCCGGGACATGATCTTCAGGCGGCTGATGATCGCAGCCTGGAAGCGGTTAATCTCGCCTGGAACCGGCTGAGGCTGCAACGTACCGTCAATGCGATATCGGATGACCAGGCCGGAATTCTGCGATTCGATATGAACGTCACTGGCGCGCAACTCAATTGCTTCGAGCAAAATCTCGTTGACCAGTCGAACGACTGACGCCTCCTGGGCCATCTCCGACAATTCGGAGCCGTCGGTCTCGATGTCCTCCAATAACTCGACATCGCGGTCGTCGGCCTGTTCGAGCAATCCCTCGACCGTCTCGCTCCCGACGCCCAGATGTTTCTTAATGAGCTTCTGGATCTCTTGCCGACTGGCCAATACCGGAACCACCGAAAGACCGGTCGCCGCGCTCACCTCATCAATCGGATAAAGATCAAACGGATCGGCAGTGGCGACCACAAGCTGACCATTGTCTCGCCGAATGGGAAACAACGACTCCCGGTGGATCAACTTGTGCGGGAATCCCTGTAACAGGGACAGATCGATTTCCACTTCGCGCAAGTCCACGAACTCGAGCCCCACTTCGTCGCCGACCGCGCGCAGGGCTGCATCCTCTTTGACGAACCCCATCGCCACGGCCTTTTCGACAAGTGAGGCCCCGTCTCCGTTTGCATGGCGCAGCTGGCCCAACTGGGTATCGTTGAGCAGCCCGCTTCGTCTTAGCAATTCACCCGCTTCCATCCAATTAGTCCTAAATGCCAGAGCACTCTTGGGGGATCGGTCCTATCAGGGGGGGTATTCGCCGCGGCGGCGTCATTATCGTGATTTTCTGCGGTGGCCGGCGGTTTGTCTCTTCGTTGGTCCGTCAAATGGGACCGTCAGATCGGGCCGTTTCGATTTGTCGTCAGGCGTTCGGCGCGGCCGTGACAAATGGTCCCTTTACCATTCTAGACGAACGGTGCGCCGAGCAAAGCGGATTCCCCGACAAGGAGCCCTCGCCCGGGTCGGAAAGGGCCCATTAGGGTGACTGTACCCGTCACACCGATTGGCCCTTCGCCCCGACTCGAAACGGTCGCTCGCCCGTTCCGGCGGGCGAGCCCATTGACATTCCACTGCCCGAGGATCAACCCCCGGGGCGGCCCGAACCGCGTGGTCGTCCGCCGGCCCCGCCCGGTCCGCCGAACCCGCCGCCACCCGGCCGTCCACCCCTCTGTTGAGGGTTGTCCGTGAATTCAAACGGTGCGCCGATCATCTGTTCGAACTTGGACCGTTGCTGGGGTGAAAGCTCGGACAACAGCTTCTGCTGGGCTTCTTTTCTGAGGGCCTCGATTTTCTTACGTAATTCGTCATTTACCTGCTGAGCACGGGCCTGGATCCGCTCTTTCTGGTCCGACGTAATATTGAGCTCCTTTTGCAGGGTTTCGCTGCCAAGTGCGCCCATGGCGCTCCCTCGGAGCTGCATTTGAAGCTGGATTTGCTTGAGCCGGTCTATTTGGTGCGGCAGCAGGATCTGATTCACCTTTTTCTGAAGCGATTCTCCCACTTCCCGCATCTTGGCGGTGCGCTGCTCACTTGACATCTCCCGCATTTGGCCGAACAGGTCCCGCATGCCCTGCATTTGTTCCTGCTGCACGTTTTCCAGGTCTTTGATCTGATCGTCAAGCAGGTCAAGTTCCTTACGAACGTCGTCGCGGCGCAACAGAGTCGTGACACCGCCAAAGATACTCCCGCCAGTTCGTCCGCCGAATCCACCCGGGCCTCCCCGGCCGCCCTGACCGCCCCGCTGTCGCCCTTGGGCGAACGCCCCTGACACGCACGCGGCCAACATTACCGCTGCCGCCAGAAACACCATACCTTTGAAACATCGCATGTTCATCCAAGCCTCCCGTAATCGTGGAACAACAGGTATCGAGCCTTCCGCTCTGTCTGATTGAACCCGTTGGCGAGCAAAGAGTTTCGGCGAAAAGAGGGACGTCTCGACGGGACCAGAAAGTGAGACCCTCTCGGGCGCTGAGCCCGGCGGAAAGGGGTGCAGGAACGGGCTTTTTTTAGGTGGACGTATTCAGCGCGATCTTGACGT
>CAYNDU010000361.1:0-6365 GCA_964395615.1 uncultured Pirellulaceae bacterium
CTCCTATTGACATTTTTCGTTCAGCTTTTGCCTTGCAAAAGCTGAACTGCTCCCCCCTCGGCCCCGTATTCTCGGCCGCTCTTGACCTGAAACGGGGCACGGTCTATTCTTCCCGCCCGATGTACGTGGTCCGACCTGGTTACGTCGTTCGACCCTGAATGGGCGGATCGGGCCCGTTGACGACCCGGAACAAGGAAGTTCGAGGTATCTGAGATGAACGATTCGTCCGACCAGCCTTCTCAGCCCGTTCCGCTGCTCGATGTCGTGGGTGGGAATCAGCCGTTGCGCGAGCAGATTCTCGAGGCCATCACGGCCGTTGTCGATTCAGGCCGCTTCCTGCATGGGCCCGATTGTCAGAGTCTTGAGCAGGAGATGTCACGACGCTGCGGTACGGAATACGCCATCGGCTGTGCGTCGGGCAGCGATGCGCTGTTGCTGGCCATGATGGCCCTTGAGATAGGACCGGGCGACGAAGTCATCTTGCCCAGCTTTACTTTCTTCGCCACGGCCAGTTGTGTCTGGCGAGTCGGAGCTCGGCCCGTATTCGCCGATATCGATCCAGTAAGCTTCAACTTGGACCCCGACAGCGTGGCGGCAGCCATTTCGCCCGCGACGCGAGCGATCATCCCCGTCCACCTGTTCGGCCAGTGTGCGGATATGGACTCGCTGATGCAGCTGGCCGACCAGCATGGCCTGGCCGTGGTGGAAGATGCAGCCCAGGCGATTGACGCGCAACTGAAGGGACGGACTGCAGGCGGAATGGGTGATGTCGGCTGCTTCAGTTTCTATCCCACCAAGAACCTGGGTGGAATGGGCGATGGCGGGATGTTGACCACCAACGATGCCAGGCTGGCCGAGCAATTGAGGCTGTACGCAGCGCATGGCATGGCGCCTCGGTATTATCACCAGGTGGTTGGCGTCAACAGTCGGCTCGACTCCATTCAAGCTGCCGCACTCTGTGTTAAGATGACGCATCTGGACCGTTGGACGCAACAACGTCAGCGCAATGCGACTCGCTACGCGCATCTGTTCGAGCAGGCCGGACTTGACCAAACGCTGGGTCTTCCGGCGACGGGCGCCGATCGGTTTCATGTCTGGAACCAGTTCACTCTGCGAGTTCCCGACGGCCATCGCGATCCGCTCCGCCAATTCCTGTCGGACGCAAACGTCGGAGCCGAAATCTACTATCCGGTTCCGCTGCACCGGCAAGCATGTTTCGAGTCGCTCGAAATGGGGCCCGGGAGTCTACCCGTGACCGAACAGGCGGTGGATGAAGTTCTGAGCTTGCCGATCTTTCCCGAACTGACTGAATCGCAACAGCAGTCCGTCGTCGATCGAATCGCAGCCTACTATGCCGCAGAAGCTCGACACGCCGCGTAGATTGGATCGGGGCTCAAATCGATCGGGGGTTAATCCAGTCGGGGCTTAATCCGATCGGTCTTAATCCAGTCGGGGCCTATCCGTCTTTTCGGCGCAGCGCCTTGCGCATGCTGGGGATCAGAACGGCGAGTAACCCCAGAAGAATGCCCAGAGCAACCAGCGCGTAACCAATCAGCCAGCTCTTGGCCAGCAAGGTGACGCCACTGGCCCCGATGAATTGGGCCCCGATGAATTGGGCCCCTAAGCTCGGGGAAGCCGAACAGACGGGCGCGGTCGCGACACTGACACCCATCGCCAGTGAAAGGGCCGCAACGCGACGAACGCGTGACCCAATGAGTCGTCTTAACGGCAGTCGTATCATCGGCAGTCGCTGTGAAAATGGGTTGCTATTTGGACCTTATCGAGCCGCACCCGTAGCGGATCGAGCGTCGAGTGACCATGGTTGTGGCCATGGACCGAGACCACAACCGATTGTACTTGGCCCCATCCCGATTGCAACTCGGCGCCCGCCGCCGCCCCCGTGTCGACCCTGGCCCCGGCCGGCTGCCTGTCAGCAACTGGTCGTTGCTGCCGGATGCTCGCAGATCGTACTACCCGATTCGTAAGCAGCCCGCAGCAATTCGCGTCGGCTTACCATGCCGAGCAACTTGCCTTGATCGGTCACCGGGATCCGTCGAATTCGATGAAGGATGAAGGTATCGGCGAGCGACGTGAGTGGCGTATCGGGATCGACCTGAATCACGTGGGTCGTCATGTGGTCTCGGACCTGTTGATTTCGAGAATTCCCGTCGTACGTAATCGCCAGCAGGGCAAATTCAGAGATGATTCCCACCAGATGACCCTCCTGGTCGACAACCGGAAGGCCACTGATTTGATTCTTCAGTAACACGTCTACGGCCTGGCCCAGCGTCGCTTCAGCGGGCACGGTCAGCACGCCCGTTCTCATTACATCTCTTGCGGTCTTCATGATTGTGACGCCCTCTTTCGGATGAATGGCGGTCTTCTGGTGTTTGTTCTATCGTGGCGGTGGGCCGACCGTCCGGAAGCACGGCCGGAAAGCTACGCACGCGATCCTGCGTTCGATGAGATCTGTCGATCGTGGACACCACAAGGTGCGGAACTCACAACGAGCCCATCGGCGGTGCAAAACTCTAGCTCATTCAGAACCAGGACACGTCGTTCCGGGCCGGTTCCGGGCGGCCGAGTCTGTGGAGCGCATTCCGTTTGTGACGATTGACCCGTTTACGTGCGGTAAGTTGATGGCGCCCGGCAGACGGCACGACGACAGGAAACGTCGTGCCGTTGGTAAAGCGAACGGGATCAGGACGAGCGAGCCTGCGGCGAGGCCGATGGCCGACGGTGGCTACGCGTGATCTGTGGCGTCCTGATCCTTGAGCATCTCTCGAACCGCCTGGACCACCGGAAGACCGTCAGGTTCCAATGATACTTCTCGGCTGGTGCCGCGCGCCATGTCCTTGAGTTGGCATGTGTTTCGAGCAAGCTCGTCTTCGCCGGCGATGACGGCCACTTGGAATCCCCTCGCGTCGGCATATTTCAGCTGTTGCCCCAGCCGTTTGGCGTCCGGGTAGAGCTCGACCGCCAAGCCGGCGGACCGCAGTTGACCGGCGAGTCGCAGATAGTCGGCCAGGCCACCGCGATGGAAATAGGTAATCAACACCTGGGCCGGAGTGCTCACCTTTTCAATCAGGTCCAGCTCTTCCATGGCGGCCAGCAATCGATCCAGGCCCAGCGACGCGCCGATTCCCGGCAGGCGCTGCTTCGTGTATACGCCGGCCAGATCGTCATACCGACCGCCGGAACAAACGCTCCCGATTGTCGGAAGCTGGCCGAGGAACGTCTCGAAGATGATCCCCGTATAATAGTCCAGGCCTCGGGCAATCGAGACATCGAGGATTACGCGTTCTTCATCGACACCGGCGGCTGCCACGCCTGACACGACCTCACGTAAGTTGGCGACCCCCTCCGTTCCGACCTGGCTGCCGGCGACGCACCGATCCAACTCGTCCAATACCTCTTGGTGGCGGCCGGTGATCCGAGCCAACTTCAGCACCTGGGCCGCCTGGTCCGAAGTCGCTTGTGCCTGGCGCTGGATCTCCTCGGCGACCCGTTCGGGGCCGATCTTGGCCAGTTTGTCGAGCGCTCGAAGGACAACGACCGCCTGGTCGGCCAGGTCGAGCTTCTCCAAGAGGCCATTTAGAACCTGGCGGTTATTGATATGGATCGAAAAATCGCGAAAGCCAACGGCTTCCATCAGGTCGTGGATAACGAGTGTGGTTTCGATGTCGGTTACGACGCTCGTTGAGCCAATCGTGTCAAAATCGCACTGCATGAACTCGCGATAGCGGCCGCGCTGAGTGTTTTCTCCTCGCCACACCGAGGCAATGTGGTATCGCTTGAAGGGAGTGCCCAGTTGAGCGACGTGTTGGGCAGCGAAACGCGCCAAGGGTACCGTCAGATCGAACCGCAATCCGACCTGCCGTCCGCCATGGTCCTCGAACTCGTAAATCTGCCGGTCCGTCTCGTCACTTCCCTTGCCCTTGAGGATCTCAAGGTATTCGAGAGCCGGGGTGTCGATCGGGCTGAAGCCGTACGAGCGATAAACGGCCTTCGCCGTGTCGATCAACCGCTCGCGCGGCATCATGGTAGCCGGCAAGAAGTCTCGGAACCCCTTCAGGGTCCTCGGCTGAACCCGTTGGCTTTTCGTGGTCTTGGACGTGTCGGACGGTGGAGCCATGGCGAATTCTGTTCTTTTCGATGAACCGTGATTTTGTCAGCTGTTCGTTCGGACGGGGCGTGCCGATGTCTTTGTTCCCTGCGGCTCGTCGAGTGCCGCAGAAACCACCGCGTGCCGCCTGCCTCGGCTCCGGTGTCATCATTTTCTTGCGGGCGACGAGTGCATGAACAACGCCGTGGGGCCGAGAGCGTCAAAGGCTGGTTCGTGGTGACAGGTGATCCCAACGCGCGCGCTTGTGCCTGCGCCGCCGGTCCGGACAATGGATTAGTGAACCAGGATCGGCAGGGCAGCCGGTTGAGGGCTGCGAATGTCGTGGCCCGGAGCCTGTATGACCGCTTCCGCATATTCCCAAACCTGCTCGGGCGTTTCAAAATACCGTTCGTAGGTCCAGTCCTCATCATATTCGCAGTTCTCTGTCGAATAGTCTCGGCAGATCTGCGGTCGCGTTTCATAGATGCCGCACAACTGGTCGTCGCCCAAGTGCTTGCACTTGGTGTGCACCAGCAAATACCAGTCCTCGTCTTCCGTGAAGATCGTCGCCCGATCGTGTAATAGGTACCAGCGAATGAACTCGAAGTCCTTGAACTCCGTTGGCGTCTCGATGGGTAACGCGAAATAACGACAACACTTGGCCGTGCAGTGATCACAAAGTACCTCGTCCGGGCCGATCTCGTCCCGGGAAACTTGCTTGCGATCTTTTGGGGTCATAGGAGATACTCTTGTGGCAGCGGCTGTGGGGCCTGGAGCGGTTATTGGCCAGGTGCCAAACCGGGCGACGCTCGACCGATCGCCGTGCCGATCAGGTTATCAAATAGACTACACGTTATCAGAAGCGACGTGAATTGGCCAGTTGTCACCCCTTCCAGGTCCTGCCGGTAACGCCACAGAAGTCCGTTCGTGGCCGCCGAACAGGTTGGAGCGAAGCCGAGCATGGAAATCACGATCACCGCCGTCGGACCCGATCAAGTAGGCCTGGCCGATCCCATCGTTCACTTCGTCACGGAACTCGGGGCGAACATTACCGAGATCCAAATGTATAACCATGCCGAAGATGCCGTCTTCGCCATGTTGCTGCGGATCGACCTGACCACTCATGATCTCGGCGCCATCAATGATGCCCTGTCCAACATCGGAGGCCAGACCGGCCTTTCGATTCGAGTCTGGTCGCCGCAAGTGCGTTCAGACAGGCCTCGGCTGGCCATCTGGACGACTTACCGTACCGAGCCGGCACGCGCCTTGCTTCGGGCGATCCGCGACGGACAGGTCAACGCGGAACCGGCCGTCATGATGGGCAATCGCCAGGCCTGCCGAGGGTTGGCCGAACAATTCCATGTCGACTGGCACTTGGTCGCCAATCCCAAAGGACGTCCCGATGACGAACGGATGGTCGAATTGCTCGACCAATACGAAGTCGATTACGTTGTCCTCGCTCGCTACATGCGTATTCTCCCGCCAGCGACCTGTTGGAAGTACGCCGGAGGACGGATCATCAACTTGCACCACGGACTTCTGCCCAGCTTCCCAGGCCCTCGACCCTATCAAGATGCCTTCGCGTCACGCATGCTGACCTACGGCGCTACGTGCCACTTCATCGTTCCCGAACTCGATGCCGGAAACCAGATCATCTACCAGTCGACGTTCACCGTTCCCCCAGGTGCGAAACTGGAGGACATCATTCGCGTCGGACAGGAAGATAACGAACCCCAATGCCTGGTCGAGGGGGTGCGCCGAGTCGTCGACCGTGAAGTGAAGTTGCGGTTTCACCGAGTGGTTGCCCGCTAGCCACGGCCGGCCACCATCGCTCCGCCGTTCGAACCGACCCATTCTTGGACGGCGGCCTTCTTGGACGGCGGCCTTCTTGGACGGCGCTGGCCGTTTCCACCGAGTTTGGGTCAGCGCCCCATACATCCCGCGAAAACAAATCGAGAAGCGCGACGGCCCTCTGCCCGAGCGGCTGTCAAAAACTGGTTGCCCGAGCTCCAGCTTCGTTCGATTGATCAGTTCTTAGCAAAAAAAAAGGGTCGAAACTCGGGCCGCAAGCACCGAGTCCAACCCCTTTTTCTTCAGGTCACGGAACTCCCCACAAGCGCCGATCCCCGTTCACCACAGACTCGATCACGGCCCCACAACACTTGCCGTTGTTTCCCATGATACCCGTCTTGTCTAGTTATCGTCATTTACCTGTCTTTCCGTGAGCCGAATTCTCGAGCGTTTCATGGGCCGGTTGAGC
>CAYNDU010000362.1:0-6357 GCA_964395615.1 uncultured Pirellulaceae bacterium
CGGCGTCACCCCTTCGCGTACTTGACTCGGTTTCGATATCATGATAGCCATGGGCAACCGGCGCCGGCAGGGAGCGGGTTGAGTGGTGATGTCGGAGGGAGTCGTCTTGGGCCGGTCGGAAAGGTGAGCAAGGCATGCGAAGAGTCACACGCCGTTCGGGAATGCGATGGGCAGGTTTGCCGGCCATGTTTCTCGTCTGGCAAGCACTGATCACACCGGCGTTTGCCCAGCTGTCGGCGAGCATGAAATGGGTGGAAGTTGAGGTCGCCCTCTCGCCACAGAAGAAAGCGATGGTCCAATACAAGATCCATTGGACCGTGAAACGTGGGACGATGGGCGGCTTCTATTTTCAGGGTGAACGAGGTCGCATCGATTGGCATGTGCCGGGATGTGGAGCGACCGCCAACGGTCGAAATTACAAGCTGGATCTGAGCAAGGTCGGACGTGACAAATGGGATGTGCTTCTGGCCGACAGCCGGCGATTCGGCCCTGGCGAGATCACGTTCATTCTGACCTACTTCACCGACATGGGCGCTTCGGGATACCTGGCCAAAACGACCTCACCCGAATTGGGGGATCTGGTCGTCTTCAACTGGGCGCCCGTGCAATGGGATCAACCCTTGGAACATGAGACGGTGCTCGTGCGCTGGCCGGTCAAGGTGGACAAGAAAGAGTTGACATTCGAGGAAGCGGCAGAATTCGGCTTTCGGACGGAACCGTTTGTCAATCGCCAGTACAAATTAAGTTACTTCGGGTTGAAGGGCACGACCGTAACATTGCCGGAGGAACCGATCTTGCCCGACCGGTATTTCAGCGTTCGGGCACACAAGCAGGGAATCGGAACAAAGGAGTCGTTTCGACTGACATATTATCTTCCCCGGGAGAAGTTTCCGGCCGTTGGTCTGCCGAATCGCGAGGCGGCGGGGGCCGGGGAAGGAGCTGCCGCCGAGCGTTGGAACAACTTGAAGGGCCCGGTGGCCGCCAATCCGAACGCACTGGGCCAGCGGTCGCGTTGGCTGATCATGATTGCCGTCGTCTGCCTGGCGGCAACCGGTTTTATCGTCGTCGTCTTCAAACACCGTTCACTTATCGATGCCGGCGAGTCGATCGAGAAGCTGCAATGGGATCGCGACGATTGGGTCGTGCCGATGATTGAGCTGAAGAGTTTTCGCCATAACGGGAAGGTGGCGAAGTTGAACGTGATCGAAGCCGGGTACCTGTGCGATGTTCCGCTCAAGACACTCGTCGCGCTGATGGTGCTCGAGATGGAACAACTGGATCGGATCAAGGTGTTGAGCGAAGATCCAATGCAGCTCGAAGTGCTCCAACCGCTGCCACAGCGACTGACCAAATATCACCGACGACTGGTCGACAATATCGAGTCGGACGGCCATATGTCGGAGAATACGGCAGCGGACCTGGTTCGGGCGATAACGGACGGGATCCAGGAGAAGGCTTGGGACTGCGACCTGGACGCGACGCGCACGCATTACGAAAAAGAGTTCGCGAAGCGTTTTCGCGAGGCTCAGCAGCGGTCCGACGAGTTCTGGTCGGGCGCGAAACCGGGATCGCGTGACGATCGAGATTATACGGACGATTACTATTGGTATTATTACGGCCATCTCCATGGGCGCCTGCAGGATCAACCCGGGCGGGTGCAACCGCGTGTCGATCAGATGGCGGCAGCGATGCCCGACCCGGAAGGACTTGCTCAGCAGACCTATTCGTATTTCTTTTCGGGCATTGGCGAGGCCGGCAGCCAATATGCGGCTTCCGCCTGTCACAGCGCCTGCCACAGTGCGTGCCATAGCGCGTGCCACAGCGCGTGTCATAGTGCGTGCCACAGCGCCTGTCACAGTGCCTGCCACAGCGCGTGCGTCAGTGGAGGAGCCCACTGATGTCGCCCGATTCGAATCTGCAGGTGTTGTCGCCGGACGAAGTGCACCTCGATCGACAGATTCAAGAGGCCGTTCGCCGAGCGGCCGGCGATTGCGTCGTTCCGGAAGCAGCGACCCATTCGGCTGGTGACCCGGTTCGGAGCGAGCCGTTCGGTCGTCGGCTGGAGGATCTTGCTTGGATCGATGAATACGTCGAGAAGATTCGCCCGTACGTTCGAGTGCGACTGGAAGATCAGGCGCTGATCAAGATGCCGATGGAGGTTTTCAAGCTCAACGCTCGCGGCTGTCGCCTGCTGCATCAGGCATTGGCCGGGCAGAAGATCGCCGAAGTGGCTCATGAAAACGGTGCCGCTGTGTCGCCGGATCGGATCTACCAGCTGCACACGTTTTTCTGTGACATACGCGATTTGCTGCAAAACCAGTTGGGAGACGGTCGCGGCCGGCCAACGACGCACGTCGACCGTTTCGAAGGTAGTTTCACAAAATACCCCGTGTTGAGTGAAATTGCAGTGACCTATCGCTGTAATCTGGCCTGCGCTTTTTGTTATGCCGGTTGTGGGACGAGTGATGCGAGCCCGGGCAATGCGACGAAGGAGCGTCATCGCCATGCGTGGAAGTTCTGGCGATCGAGCCGCTGGTGGCGACGACACCACCCGGAACGAGATCCTCTCAGGCAGGAAATGACCTCGAGCGAAGTGCTGAAAGTGATTGAACAACTGGCCGGGCCGGGTCACGTGCCAAGCGTCAGTTTTACCGGTGGCGAGTGCACGCTGCGGCCGGACTTGCCCCAGTTCATCGCGCACGCTCGGAAGCTCGGCATGCGTGTCAATATTATTACGAACGGAATCGTCTGCCGTTCGCGATCGTACGTTGATCAGCTGGCAGCCGCCGGCCTGACGTCGGCTCAAGTGAGTCTGTCAGGTCCTACTGCCGAGATCCACGATCGCCTCACTCAACGTCCCGGCTCGTTCGCCAAGACCGTTCGTGGCATCGAGAACTTGCGGGACGCCGGCTTGCACGTGCACACGAACACGACCATTTGCGAAGAGAATGCGGACCATTTGCACGGCATCATCGACCTGGCCAGGCAATTGGAATTGCCGCACGTGTCGATGAACCACATTATACCTACCGGTACACCGAACCTTCCGCGGCACGAGCGCATTAAGATTTCCTACAGTCGTATCGGCCCGGTCGTACTGGACGCGCGTGATTACGCCGAGCAGACGGGGATGCAATTCCATTGGTATTCTCCCACACCGTTTTGCATCTTTAATCCAATCGCTCATGGACTGGGTAATAAGGGGTGCGCGGCCTGCGATGGCCTGGTACATGTGTCCCCGGCCGGCGAGATCTTGCCCTGCTCCAGTTTCGCTCGAGGGGTCGGAAACGTGCTGGAGAATGGGTTTGATGCCGTCTGGTTCGGAAAGAATGCCGAATACTACCGGCGCAAACGGCAGGCTCATTCGCTCTGTCGTGGCTGCGAGCATTTTGAGCTCTGCCAAGGTGCTTGCACTTTGTATTGGAGCAGTATGGGTTATCGAGAGTTAGAAGAAGCCCGAACAAGGGGGTGATTCGGTGGTTGCCAGTCCTCTACCCGATCGCGAACGACGACATTTATTGCAGTTCTACCTGTTGCCCAAGTTGAGTTATATTCCTCGACTCGGTTGGGCGGGCATCCTGATCCTGGCCGGGCTGGCCGTGCAGCTGCTTGTTCCCAGCTCGTCGATGCCCACGCTGTTGATTTGCAGTCTTCCGCTCCTGCTGGCGGGCAACTTGTTGCTGTTGGTGCGCGGGTTCAATCTCAAGCCCGAGCACATGCGTCGTCAAGGTGAATGGGAGAAGACGACCCGCGATCGGTTTCTGCGGATGCGGGAGATGGAAAATGAGGTCAGGCGGTGGGATGAAACGGCAACCGATCTCACGTGTGCGACGGGCGTCATTTCGGCCCTGCTGTTGGCCATCGGGGTCGCCTTCGTGGTTATCGTCCTTGCCGCATCGCCATCGACTCGGTTCTGGGCCCCGCTGTTTGCCGTTGATGCCGGGGTCCTGCTCATTCCCCATTGGATCACCGGCACTCGACGTGGCTGGCGACCGGTTGCTCTGCGCCAACAGATCGACGCGCTCGAATTTGCACTTGCCGGCGTGGATCAGTTCGCCCAGCCGGCCTGCCAGATTCAACCCATGTTCGAAATGACCGGCAAAGGTGATCGACGACTGCCAATCAACGCGCGCGTTCTGATCCGGTTTCCGGACGGCCCGGAGGATTTTTACGGCGTCCAAATCCAAGTGACGCTGAATGACGTGCAAGGGACGAAATACCCGTACCTCTACGCAGTGCTCGTGGCACGCAAACCACTCAAACTGGTCGATCGGCACCTGGCTGCGGTTCGGAAGCTGGCCAAGACACCAACGGATTCCGAACCATCGTTTTGGGGCGGGATCCTGGGCGGCAAGAAAGGCGGGCGTCTGACGATTGAGTCGAGCCACGACAAGGACGTGGACGTGATTGTCATCCGCCAGCACACGACCAAGCAGTCGGGCTATCATACCAAGCCATCCGCCATCACTCGGATCGTGCGAACGGCCTGGGCCGCCGCCGAACAGGTTGTCAACGACGCGTAACCTCTGGGCGCTCCCGTTGGCCGTCCGGTCGCCCGACAATTGTCACCGTCGGACCCATTTGTTTGCGCATGGTACCGAGGACTACTGTTTCCACTGGTCGACCCATCGCACGGTGATCGCCTGTTGTTCTTCCAGCTGAATGGGAATGGTCTGACCAAGCAGATCGGCTTCCACCTTGCCTCGAACCTGAAACCATTCTCGCGCTTCGCTCAAACGCCTACGGGCGGGATCGTAAAGAATGGAGCCGTCGGTTCGAACCGGCGTGAATTCCGCGCGGCGAATGGAAAACGCCAGGGATTTGGCGGGCCCGTCCGGCGGCACGTACTTCATGTCGTGTGAAAAGTCGTAGCGTTGCCCCTCTCCTCCCGCTACCTGACGAAACGTCGTGTTGCCCATCCAGCTGCCCAACGGGTCCCACTCGTGGGTCATCTGGCGAATCCACGTGGCGCCCGGCTTCGTCTGTCCGGACGGTTGGAAAAAGGTCCAAGTCGCCAGTTCCTTCCATCCGTCACGATCGATGACCGACGTCATCAGGAATCCCTTCGACGCAGCTGTCGCCAATGGGGATGACTCGACATCGTCCTCCCAACCATCGATTCGAATGACTTCGTTGTTCTCGTTGAGCGTGAGCGTAAACTCCCGGCCACGCAGCTTGTTCAAGCCATCGGAAAATGAGGCTCGAGACATTTCGTCCGCCTTCGTTAACTCGGCGGCCACGACCGTCTGCTGAACCGTCCGCTGACCGTTCGCATCGGTCGCCGATACCTGCATTCGGGAAACAATACGATAGGCGATCTCCTGACGCATCGTCATGCCCTGGACAACGAACGTCGGATGACGTGCCACCAATACTTCCTGAAAGAACGTCATCGGGCCAGATCCGTTCGATGCGTCACGCGATGGTCCCGTTCCCGCTCGGTCACCATTCGGTGGACGAGGCTCGGCTTGTGGCTCTTTTCCTGACGCATGCTCGACACCGTCGCTCGATGCGTCAGCCCGAGGTCGGTCGTCGGACCGTGAACGAGCGACGTTTTTTGGGTCAGAGGCGACCGGCCCCGTGGACGTGTCGGTACCGCTCGCCGGCATAGTCCTTTCCGACCACGGTGTTGTCGCGACGCTTGGCACCCGTTCCTCGCTCGTTGACGGAATATCATCAGCTCGTTCGCGACGATCAAGAATAGAGGTCGACGGTCCGATGTCACTCGTCCCAGCCGGCCGAGCGCTTGAGAGTCTCGCTGGCGGCCGAGTTCGCTCGGCCCAGCGGTACCCGCTCCAAACGCCGACGACGGTCCCAATCAGCCCCACGAGAATCGACCAGAAGACGACAGGTCCGATGCTCGCCCGAGGCTTCCGTGCACGTCGTGCCGGCGGTTGACCTCGCGACCCATCGGTCGACGGTGGCGGCGAAGGTGCCGAGCGATGAGTTTGGTTAGGCGGCGGTGCGGGAATTGGGGGCGGTTCGGGTTGCCGAGCGCCGGGTCCGTTGCCAAGTCCCAACTGCGCGGAAGGTAACCAGTCCGACATGCCCTCCCGCCAGACCAGGACCGGGCGAGGCCGGGTTGCATGGACCAGTCTTTGCAGTTGGTCCGCAGTGAACGGCCCCTGCCTTTGGCCGTCCACAACGACGAACCATTGACGCGGGTCGCCAGGCTCAGTGGGTTCGGCCATCGTCATTCTCGCTTTGGGTCGTGCGTAGGCCAACAGGCGTTGGCCCGTCGATTTATCTTACTCCCAATCCCAGCCGAGTGTAACGACGGTTGCCGGAACCCGTCTCACGCCCGTCCGTCTCCTACGGGCTAGGCAGCCCGTAGGTACGGGAGGGCGTGTACCTTTC
>CAYNDU010000363.1:0-6332 GCA_964395615.1 uncultured Pirellulaceae bacterium
ACCGACTGTTGGAATCTCCAGTGAACAACTTGCTCAGCCCAACCGCTACGGAAGCTCGTTCCTGCACCCTCGCCGTCGAACAGACGTGGATTAGAATGGACTTGGGACCGGAACCTGTGAGATAAAGGAGGTGGTGGAATCCGCTTAACCGTGTGTGACGAGGGAATCGATGAAATCGTATCGCGCGCCGATGGTCATTGGCCTGATTCTTCTGGAAAACGTCCTCATACTGGCAGGTCAGGAACCGCCGGCCATGAATCCATTCGCCCCGCGGTCGACGGAGCGCGAGGACGCCCGAGGAGGATACGTGGAGTTTTCGGGCGGGCAGGTCTGGTCGGGAAAACTCTATTTGACTCGCGATACACGCCTCAAGGTGTTCGATTCCAAACTCCAGCGGCAGCGGGAAATACCATGGCAGCGTATCCGCCAGATCGAATGCGACGTGGAGAAAGAGTGGATGGAAAAAGAGTGGCGATTTGCCGAGGCGGCCAACGATCGCAAAGTCTTCACGGGCCGTCAATACCCGGCGCGTCTGTATCGGCACGTCATCACGTTGACCGACGGGCGAAAAATCTCGGGCCCGGTCTCCGCGATCGTCTATTTGCAGCGGGACGGAAAGGAAACGAAGAAGATACTCATTCACAAACGGGACAAAGGGAAGCCGGGTTACTCGCTCGAAACCTTGACGTACGTCAAATCGATTCACTTGGGGGATGAGGCACTGGCCGAGGGGCGCCGCCGGGAAAGCGGTGAGGGTGGCGAGCAAGGCAAGGCGGCCCCAAAAAAAAGTCGCGGCGGATCGTGATGTCCATGGTCGGGACAGCGGGCAAGAAGGGAATTTGCGACGTGAATGTGACGCGGGAGGCGCCATGCCGACATTAAGTTTCTATCCGGGGCTTAGTTCATGGATGCTAGTGGTCCTCTTGTTGGTCGTGACCAGTGCGGTGGCACTGTGCTATCGTCAGGCCTTCGCGGCCTTGCGACGCCGCCAGTGGATGCTCCTGTTCCTGCTCCGAATGTCTGCGATTGGAATCGTTGTCGCGCTGCTATTTCGGCCTATCTTGAGTTTTCACAAGGAACTGTCGAGGCGAAAGGCGCTCGTCTTTCTGCTCGACCGATCCGCTTCGATGCGCGTCGCCGATTCGACCGAGGCGGGGACGCGGTGGGATCAGGCAAGGATGGCGTTGAACCACTGGTGGGAGTCGCTGGGCAAAAACTACGAGATGCGATTGACGACGTTCGCCGATACGGCCAAGGCCTTGAATGGCCCGGAGCCGCTGGCCCGCATTGCTGCCGATGGCCCGTCGACTTCTCTGACTCGAGCATTGCTTGCAGCCAAGAAAACGGCTGCTCAGCTCCCTGTGGACGCCGTCGTGCTGGTGACCGACGGGAACCATAATGCCGTCGGGAATCCGATCAACACGGCGCGTCGCCTCGGGTTAACCGTCTACACGGTCGGAGTGGGAGACCCGTTACACGACCGGTCGTTACGTCAAGACGTTCGCGTCATGGATATCGACTGTCCCGACCAACTGGCTCTCAACAACCGGAGCCGTATCACGGCGTTCGTGGAAGCCGCCGGAGTGGCGGGGCGAGTTGTCCCCATACGGCTGCTGGAAGACGACGTGGAAGTGGACAAACAGGAACTGGCCCTGGATGACATCGAGGGGGCACAGGAGCTGGCATTTGAGTTCGTACCGGAGAACAAGGGCCTGCACACGTATACGGTGAACATCCCCGTGATTGCCGGCGAAAAAGTGCCGCAAAACAACTCCCGATCGACCAGTGCGCTGGTCCACGATGCGCAGATGCGCGTACTCTATATCGAAGGTACCTTGCGTTCCGAATATGGTGCGCTTGTCGGGCGATTCCTGGCCAAAGATCCCAATATCGAGTTCTGTGCCCTCGTTCAAACACGCCCGAACATGTTCGTGCAGCGTACGAATATCGAAGGTTTGGAGCTCAAGACCATTCCCGATGAACGGGCCGTCATCGATTCGTTCGATGTGTTTATGATCGGCGATCTGGATTCGACCTACATGCCGTCCGAACGTTTACAGTTGATTCGGGACCGAGTGACACAAGGCGCCGGTTTGATCATGATCGGCGGGTACCATAGCCTCGGGCCGGGGGGATACGGCGGCACCGTCTTGGAGGAGCTGCTTCCGGTCGATTTGGGAACGAGAGACGTCGGGCAGGCCTTGGATCCATTCGCGCCGGTATTGACGGCGGACGGGAGGCGTCATCCGATTTTTGCCAACATCGAGCAGTTCTTTCCATCGTCGAGCGGTCTGGCGGAGGAGACGCCGTTGCCCGACCTGAGCGGCTGCGTGAAAGTGCTTGCACCGCGGTCCAGTGCCACGATTCTGTTGACGCACCCCACTGAAACGGTCGCCACCGGTCCCATGCCGGTGATGGCGATTCATCCGATAGGGAAGGGGCGCGCAGCCGTATTCACGGCCGATACCACTCGCCACTGGCAGCAGTCGCTCGAGTCGGTGGAACGGGAATCTCCGTTTGTTCGCTTCTGGGGCCAGACGATCCGTTGGCTGGCCGGGCGCGAGGAAGAAGTCGCGACCGAACCGGGTGTGATTGCGACGACCGATAAGGCCTATTACGAACCGGATGAACCGATCACCCTTTCGGTCACGGTGCGCGGCGAGGATGGAGCGGCCGCCAAATCGGCTGACGTTGTGGCCATCCTTCGTGCCCCCGGTAAACACGAGATTCAGGTCCATCTGGCGGCCGAGTCAGGGCCTGACGGTAACTACCGTACGGTCGTCCAGCCGCCCGGGGTCGGACGGTGTGAGATCCTGGTGTCGGCCAAGGCCGGCACGTTGGAGTTGAGCGCTGAAGCGCTCGAGGTTGATGTGGGGAGACCCTATTTGGAATTTGATCAATTGGATCTGGACGAACAGAAACTGGTGGCGATGGCAAACGAATCGGGCGGCCGCTACCTGCACGTCTCGCTTGCAGACCGTTTGACCGATTGGCTGCAGGAAAGACACCAGCGGCAACTGGTCGAGTATGAAGTGCCCCTTGCCTGGCCACCGTTATTATGGTGCGCATTCGTCGGCGTATTATCGGCCGAGTGGTTGTTGCGGCGGAGGTACCAGTTGCGATGACGGGACGACGAGGCTATCGATATCTTGATCCGGCGGCGTTGAGCCGCGTGAAGAACCTGGCGATTCTGGCCCGGGGCGTCGTGGAAGGATTCATCACCGGACTACACACTAGCCCATACAAGGGATTCAGTGTCGAATTTGCCGAACATCGCAATTATGTGTCCGGCGACAATCTAAGGCACCTCGACTGGCGGATGCTTGCTCGAACCGATCGCCTGTATGTCAAACAGTACGAGGAAGAGACGAACCTGCGAGCACAACTGGTGCTCGACGTCAGTCCGTCAATGTTGTACCAATCCGACGGGGCGTTGAGTAAATTCGCATACGGAGCCTATCTTACGGCCGTCCTGGCCTACTTGATGACTCGACAGCAGGATGCCGTCGGGATCACCACGTTCGACGACCGAATACGGCTCGACATGCCTGCCCACACGTCGGCTCGACACTTTGGCGAGATGATGCGCCAGTTGGAGCAACTGAGCGAGGACCTGAGCCGTCGACCGCCCCCCAAGGAAAGCCAGACCACCCAGGTTGCCGACTCATTGCACCGATTGGCGGAGCGGTTCAAGAAGAGGTGCTTGATCGTGCTGATCAGCGACCTGTACGACGACCCGGAGGCGGTCATCCGTGGCCTGCACCACTTTCGTCATCGCCGCCACGAAGTGATCGTCTTTAATGTCTTCGACCGCTCGGAGCTCGAGTTCCCGTTTCGAGAGACCATGCGATTCGTTGACATGGAAACGGGGGAACAGTTGCAGGTCGACCCGAATTATGTGCGCGAGAGTTACCAGGAGCAAGTCCGCGAGTTCATTGACCGGTACCGAAGGGCCTGCAACGAGTGCCAGGTCGATTACGTGACGACCGACACCACGGTTCCCTACGACGTCATGCTGTCCCGTTACTTATCGAAACGGAGTGGGCTATGACGTTTGGAGCACCCTTATTCCTGTTAGCGGTGATGGCGGGCGTCATTCCAGTGGTCCTGCATCTGATTAACCGGCAGAATGCGCCCGTTGTCAACTTCAGCACGCTCAGGTTTCTTCAAATCAGTGTGCAAAAAACCAGACGCCGCAAATATGTTCACGATGCACTTCTGCTGGTGCTCAGAGTACTCGCCTTAGCGCTGATTGCCATCGCCCTGGCTCAGCCGGCCGTTTTTCGTCTGCACCAGTGGTTGGGAAGTGGCGGCGATACGGCCATGGCGATCATCATTGATAATTCGGCCAGCATGGCCAGTAACGATCAAAACGGCCCGCGGTGGAAACGCCTGGTGTCTGCCGCGGAACAGGTGCTGAGTGTCCTGGAAAGTGGCGATCGAGTGGCACTTCTGAACACCAACGGACCGGCGGCTCTGCCCGAACGGAAACTCTATCGAAATCACGAGGTGGTGAGACAGGCGCTCGGAACACTGAAGCCCAGCTACGAGCGGGCCGATCTGGCCGCGGCCCTCGCTGAAGCGAAGCGAATTCTCGCACGCTCCAATGGGATCAATCGGGAGATTTACGTACTCACCGATCTACAGGCAACGAGTTGGCGGGCAGCCGAAGCCCAATCGAACTCCGAGGAGGCTTCGTGTCCCATCGTTTTGATCAACGTTGGTGGACCACCCTTGCCGAATGTCTCGTTGGCTCGGTTGACGGTCGATTCGCCGGCCCCGGCGGGCGGCGTGGCGGGGCGTGTGACGGCCGACGTGATTGGCGATGCGAAAGACGGATCGCCACGTCACGTCCAGCGTTATGGTGCATCGCACAAACGTGACAGCAGCCCGACGCTGCAGCTCGACGCCGGAGGTGCCGCTAAACACACGTTTGTGACGGTACAGCGCAAGAGTGGTTTGCATCGCGGTGACATTCGACTCGATCAACCTGACGGATGCCCGGCGGACGACCAACTGTTCTTTTCCGCTAACACGAACCCGGCCATTCCGGCCGCGATCGTCAGCCAATCCGTTCATCAGATTCCCTACTTGGACCCCACCCATTATCTCCGGAGCGCTTTGATGCCGGCCGGTGAAGACGTCGGCGCCGTTCTCCCAACGATGGTGACTGCCGATGATCTGGACAAGGAACCACTGGCCCAGTTCGCCGTCGTCTTCTGCGTCAACCTGTCAACGCCAAGTGTGAAGCTGGCCGATCAGTTGGTTCAGTATCTGGAGCAGGGCGGATGCCTGGTGTGGGTGTGCGGCGATCGAGTGGATCCGGTTCAGTACTCCGTGATCGACGATCAGGTCGGACAGAAGCTCTTTCCCATCCGGCTTACCCGTTCCCATTCGGCCGATGCCGAGCATCCCGATGGTTGGCATGTCGCGTGGCTCGATCCCGAGAATGCGATTACCTCGCCGTTTGCTGTACCTGCGGCCGTCTACCAAAGTGTAAACGTAAGGCAATATATCGAGGTGCCGCCGGTGGATGGGTCAGGGGCCAGAGTTCTGGCGCGACTCGATAATGGTCACCCTTTGCTTCTGGAAAAAGCCGTTGGCTCAGGTCGTGTGTTCTTGTGGACGTCGTCTTTCCACGTTCAGTGGACCAATCTGCCGCTCCGGCCCCTTTTTCTACCGCTGATGTCTCGATTCATTTTTGAGGTTGCCGGCACCCACACGAGTCAGCCGCTGCTGGTTGCCGGCACTCCATGGACTGCGCCAATCGCTGTCGACAACGAAGCGATCGTCGAAGTGACGGACCCGAAGGGCGCCAAGGTCCGGCTCGAGCGGAAGGACAACGAGTCGGGTCCGGTCCGTTTTCTGCAGACGCATCAAACGGGCGTCTATCGAGTTCAGGTACGTAACGGTCCCCATGTGCAGCAACTGGCATTCGCTGTCAACCCTGACCCGGAAGAGTCGGCCGCCGCGCAGATCGATCCGACCGAATTGAAAGCCCGGTTACAACCGGCAACGGTGTTTATGTGCGACGACCCAGCTCAAGTGACGCAGACGATTGCCAGATTGAGAGAAGGTCAAAGCCTGTGGGAGTTCTTTCTGGTGATCGTGCTCATCGCGCTGGTTGCTGAATCGTTTTTGGCGAATCGCAGAGCTCTGAATCCGGCCGAGTTGCAGCAGCGGAGCCCCGTTCCCCGCCACCCTCCTGGTCGGGACCGTCCCTAGCGGCCTTCGGCCTGATGACGCGAGTAACCCGGTCTTGCCTCTGTGACTCTTGCGGAGGATACATGCAATGATGCCATGCGGCAGGCACGCCCCGGACGGGGCGTCCG